>JAFLBZ010000006.1 GCA_017303715.1 Rhodothermia bacterium
CTCAAGCAGAATTAGATGTAAATTTAGATCAAGCATCATACAAGAAACGGTTCACGATTGAGCGTACATTTGCATGGGAAGACAAATTTAGACGATTAGTAGTACGGTATGAACGGCTGGCAGAAATGTTTCTTGCCTTCAAAATGCTCGCCTTTATCCTCATAAATTTAAAGGACTTAGTCAATAAAACATGACTTGCAACCAGTTTATTCCAAACACTAAAACTTTTGAATCGGGAGTTACCTTTTTAGCCATCTCTGCTAATCTGAAAACCATTCTTGATTGATTTGTTTCAGCGTAAAACAAAATCAATTCAGGTTGCAGTAGATAAGAAGGAATGATGTCTGAAAGAGTAAGGTGTTGGTAGGTTACGTCAAGAACAATTGAATCCCAATTTTCGTGATTGTCCACAAGCGAAGCAGTTTCACCAAGGAAAATGCTTTTGTTATAGACTGTGAAGTCGTGTTCTAAAAAATCGTTTACAGATATAATTAATGCTTTTTTCATTCGTAATTATTTTAACTCAAAGATAGAAGTTGAAATGAAATATCGCTTGTCTTTGTTGCGGTTGGGCAAGAGAAAATGTGAAGCAACTTGCGTTGGCTTGTGGGGTGCGTTGCTTTTCTTTTGCTCTTGCGAAGGGATAGCCAAACGGCTTTGCCGAAAATTACTCTGTCGTCCATTTTTTCACTGTTGTTTAATGTTTGCACTGTCGCCATAGAATGACCGATAACGGATTAGGTATTTGCGAAGGCAGGGCTTTGAAATACGTCTGCTTGGATTTTGCACAAATGTTGATAGAAGTAAAAATGCTCAATTACTTACGTCAGCCCTGCTTTTGCAAATACCCTGTTAGGTGCAGTTTTATTTGATTTCAATTTTAATACCATCAAATTTGTCTATGAGTTGTTGAATGTTAATTGTCGGAATGTCTAATTGCGAACAAATGGCAGGAATTTTTTTAAACACCTTGTTGTCGTTACTTGCTTCTGTTTCTTCTGTAACAAGGTAAATTTCTTCCGTTGGGTTTTCACTTTTCAAGTTTAGACTTGTCAAAATCATTTTCATATCAGCAGAATTCATAAAGTCGGTCTTCAAAGAATCATATTGAGTGTCGTTCAGCCTTTTTCTTTGGATTGCAACTACAAAATTATTGTCCACCATTCTGTAAAATTTGGCAGGTGCAGGTGGAAGAATAAACTCTGTATTGAGTGGAAGTTTGTGTGTTTTGTTAAAGGATTTGTCGGTGAGGAATGAAAGTGTTTCTAAAACAATTCCTTTGGAAGTATAATCACATTCTTCAATTATTTTATCTATGACCAAAATTTCGCCATTGGCAATTTTGGTTTTAATGATTTCAAACAATATTTTCTGTTTGTCAAATGGCAAGTAATAACGAACCAACGACAATAGTGAGCTGGTATCAATTACTACTTTCATAGAGGAAACTGTCTATTTTTCCGGGTTTAATATTTAGTTTTTTGCAAAATTCATATTCATTGATTACTCCTTCATAAAATGCTGTTTGTATTGTAGAAACTAATAAAGGTGATTTTATTGGAATTGGTGTTGAGCCACCTATGTTTATTCCATTTTGCTTGTCTAATTCTCGTTGCTTTTTTAGTTCTTCATTTTTAATTCTAAACTCTTCTTCAAATTCATTTCTTACTTTTTTATAGTTGGCAGGACTAATTTTATTGAGCAATAGTAATTTGGTGAAAATTGCTATTCTGCTTAAATGTGTTTTTTCTGATATACTTTGAACCAAGTCAATATTATAGTCATTATTAGCATTTGAATTGTCAATAGCTTCAATAACTTTTTCAAATTCTCCACTCAAAAAATAGTATGCAAAGTCATTACACCAATTTTCTATTTTAGATAGATTTTGGTTTGCTAAATCGTCATATTCAATTTTATCAATTTCTTCTTCGTCTAAAAGATAATGCCCTAATTCGTGGGCAAGAGTAAAAATTTCTCGTTTGAATGAAATTTGGTGTCTTTTTAAAACAATGACATTTGACTTAAGGAAAAAACCATCAATGTTTGCTTTGTCTTTTTTGTTCCAAGTTTCTACGAACTCAAAGACTAAAATATTTTTTTCAGCTAATTTATTTATTAACTCGGTTAAATATTCTTTTGGTTTGTCTTTAAATTCAGGTGCAATAAGTTTTTTAATTTCACTTGCAACAGTTTTAGGGCTGTTACTAATTTTAAAAACTGGCAACTGTCTTTCAAATTTTACATCTGAAAGTTCAGCAATGGCAGAAAGCGAAATTTTAAATTCTTCAAAGTGATTTACTATTTTTCTTGCACCTAAATTCAAATCAACATCAAAATTTGTCTTTCTAAAAAATATGCTTGCATCTTTTGAAATGTCTGGCGATTTTGGGTCTAAATAGTAGTGAATACCCTTATTAAAGACCTTGTCAATTCGCTTTAAGTGTCCAAGTTCAATGTTGGTAGCAAAAATTTGTTCTTTGGTAATAGGTGTTTTAAGTCCAACACTAATTATAGGCAATAGTTCTTCTACTGTCATTTTAAGTAATGACAGCAAGTATTTTAATCTTTGTATGTTTTGTTCAACTTTCAAGAAGTCCTATAATTTTTGTTGCAAAGGTAGTCAAAATTTTGGTTGTCTGTCAAGTGTTGGTGGTTCTGAAAAATTGCGCCTAACATCCGTATTGCCGCAATATTGCGGCAATATCCTTATTGTCTATAGGTCCGTTAAATGATCCAAGGGGCTTACAAACTTGGCAATAGCCCACTCGGTGATGTGGGTATAGCCCTCGGTGGTCTTGGTACGCTCATGACACAGAAGGGCTTGTATATACCGCAGTTCCATACCTTGTGCCAACAAATGTGTTGCAAATGAGTGTCTTAATGTATGTACCGTAGTATAATGATTTACACCAGATTTGTCAACGGCTTTCCTCAAAATCATCTGTACACTTCTTGCACTATAGGGGCCGTATTTTTGCCCTTCAAATGCCCAATATACAGGCTTATAAATGGCCATATATTCCCGTAAGGCAGTCGCCATTTTAGTAGAAAGAATACTATATCAGCCTTTTTTTGCTATTACAATGCTTTTTTCTATCAAGATGGCGGGGCTAATGCCCCTATTTTTGCGCTTGCAATACGTTTTCTACGAAGATGTCAGGGCTGACGCCCCTGTTTTTGCCCTTGCAATACCTTAATTCTATCAAGATGGCAGGGCGAACGCCCCTGTTTTTGCCCTTGCAATACCTTATTCTATCAAGATGGCGGGGCTAATGCCCCTATTTTTTACAGGGAGCAATTTTTGTACACACAAAAGCAAAGAGAAGCGTAGCTCTCAAATCTTCGTAGATGCAGGTACATTCAATTAAAGTAAGAGGAGCGTAGCTCTGGCCTCAAACAAAATAGCCCTAAACACAAATGCCAAACACATGCACCCAATGATACCTTCAAATGGATTAACAAACCGATAACGTAGCTCCCGTTTCCAGAAGCTAAAGCCACCAGATTCCACCTCCTGATGGTAGTGTTTAACTTTGCAGCAAAAACTTCGGCTACAGTTATCGAACATCAATACTGCCGTAAATGTGGCTCCGAACACATCGTCAAAAGCGGTAGAAACGGAGTGGGCAATTCCAAGTATAAATGCAAGGCTTGGGCTTGGGGGCGTATTCCAAATGCTTCGAAGAAGCGAGGACATGCTTCAATTAGACGAGTTTTGGTTGTCCGTTTATTGTAGCGAAGAAAGTTGTCGGAAATTCTGGCAGTTAGTTCCGCAATTGTACCGTTGTTACAGGACTTTTAGTGATTTCTGAAAAAGCATATGCAGCAGTCATCGCAACGGGCAGTCATGAAATGGCTGGAAAAGGAATCGGAGAAACTTGCCATGTGGAACGTTGGGATAACATGCTTCGCCAAAGAATTTCCCGCTTCGTCCGAAAAACCCTCTCGTTTTCTAAGAGCGACGAAATGCACGAACTTTATCTGCACTTGTTTATCTATAATTACAATACATCACTCGTTAAGTAACTCCACCAAAACATCTAATTCGTTTATTAACAATGATCTAAAGCCATAAATTACATTTGGTTAAAACATCCCTGCTGCCAAGGCAAGCCATTGCTGAATCCAGACCAAAAATTGACGTTTGAGCGGCTGGGTAAACTGCTTATCGGGCGAGGTGGTTTTTTGGTTATTCAGCCGATCGAGGTCTAAGCGGTTTTTGAATTGCGGATCAATCTGCACAGCGCGAAGGTTTTGTGAGAAGGTAAAAGACTTCCAACGCTCGCGCCCTTCCCAATATTTCCAGACGGTTTCCCCGTTTTCCAACTCAAACCGAACGTTTTGCGGAAAAAAACCTTCCCCCAAGTTTTGCAACCATACGGTTTTCCCCTCCAGACGGCCTACTGCATAATCGTTTGCCGCAGACGAATAGAGGTATTGCTGGAAAAACCACCGAAGAGATTGCCCGGAGACCTCCTCGGCTACGGCCATAAAGTCGCGGGTGGTGGGATGCTTAAAACGCCATCGGGTAACATACGTTCGGAGGATGCGCTGCATAACCGGTTCCCCCACCAAGCCTTCTAATGCACTTAACATCGTTCCGGGCTTGGCATATGAACACGTTCGGTATGCGCCATCCGAGGCGAATTTCCACGAATCGGTAACGATTACACAGCGGTTATCCACATCTAACGTAAAAGAAAGTCGTTGGATTACCCCATCCGAAAGTGGAAAGGTCGGAAAGTCTATGGCCGACCCACCGCCATAAGCTGCATCCATAATTTTATGCTCGGTATAGGAATTAATGCCCTCGTCTAACCAAGATTCTTCAAACTCATTCGAGGCCAAGAGACCATACCAGAACTGATGGCCAAACTCGTGGACGGTGACCAATTCCAGGAAACGTGACCAAGTTGGCATTGCATAGGACGTCCCGCAAGTAATCAACGTCGGGTATTCCATTCCATTTGCACCGGATAGGGCATCTACCAACGTGAGGGTATCATAGGGATACATGCCATACCACCGATCAAAATAGGATAAGGCTGTTTGTGCCGCTGCTAAATGACGTTGGCCTTGTGTGGCATGATTTTCCTGCACCAATGCCCGAATTTTGACGTGTTTCCAAGTGGTGGTAAATTCCCGAAACGAGCGGGAGGCCGTCCAAGCAAAATCGTGCACGTCTTGCGCTTCAAATACAAATGTGGTTTGGTTGCCTGTTGTGGTACGCCCTGTTTCACGTCCTGTGGCTCCTATCAGATACCCTTTCGGAACAGTCATCTCCACTTTATACGTGCCAAAATCTGCATAAAACTCGGAATTTGAATGGAACTGATGGGTATTCCATTGGCCTATTTTTGATGCCATAGGTACATATCTTCGGCCGGGTTGCTCATAAACACCGAATTTGGGAAACCATTGGGCCACCATAAAAAACAGCTGCCCTGCCTCGTCGGTTGCCCAGCCTGTACGGGCAAAGATTTTGGGCAACTTGGCCTCGAAAGTGACTTCTAAGGAAATCGTTTTTCCGGGCGGAACAGGCTGAGGTAAGGCAAGCGAGGCGACGGTAAAATCATTAGGATTCCCATCATCTGGTTGGATAAACGTAAGTTTTGAACGGAGGTCTAAGCCATCGGTTTGGCGGATGCTTTTTATGGTCATATGGCCGCGAGTGTCTTTGTTGTCCGTTTTAAAGCCGCGATGTTCGCCCCCGCTTTCGCGCATGAAAGTGGACTTTTCATCTCGGAAGGCATTTAGATAGAGGTGAAATTGAAGCTCGTTTACAGGTGATCCTCCCGTATTGCGCCACGTCATGATTTGGGAGCCATACAACGTTTTGCGTGCTGCATCTAACCGTACTTTGATATGATACGACACCAAACGATCGCTAAGGGGTGCTTGTGCCCATAAAAAAACGGGCAATATGCTTAAAAGCAAGAAGAAGATGCTGTTTTTCATCGTAGATTGAGATTTTCACTAAAGTACGTTACCGCCCCAAGGTTTCAAAGAACGGATTTTAAAACGCTTTAACAAGTTGGAGGAACGATGCGCCGACTCTTCTGGATAATGCTTTTGGTCTTTGCAGGATGTAAGACGACCGCCCCTAAAACAACCCCTCAAACCGATGCAGCACCCTTGATTTTGATCTCCTTGGATGGCTTTAGAAGCGATTATTGGCAAAAAACAGATGCGCCGACACTTCGAAACATGGTTGCTTCCGGTGTACGGGCAGAATGGATGTCGCCAGCCTTCCCCTCAAAAACATTCCCAAATCATTACACCCTTGTAACGGGTCTTTATCCCGATCATCATGGCATTGTGAACAACAACATGTTCGACAGCACCATGACGGAGATTTTTGCCTTGAGGAACCGAAAAGCTGTAACCGATCCACGTTGGTGGGGCGGCGAACCCATTTGGGTGACCGCGCAAAAACAAGGAAAACGATCGGGCGTGATGTTTTGGCCCGGCTCCGAGGCTCCGATTAAAGGCGTATTTCCAACCTATTGGAAGGTTTATGAACATGAAATGCCCGGAAATGCGCGTATAGATACATTACTTTCATGGTTAGACCTCCCAAAAGAAAAAAGGCCGCACCTCTTTACCCTATATTTTAGCCAGACCGATGACGCCGGACACCGCTATGGGCCTGATGCACCGGAAACACAGGCCGCAATCCGAGAGGTTGATGAATATCTTGCTCGATTGATGAACGGATTGGAAAGACGGGGACTTGCCGGGAAGGTGAACGTGATCATTACTTCCGATCACGGGATGACGGACATCAGCTTAGCCCGGGTGCTGAATGTGGAGGACTACGTGGACTTGCGAAAAGTGGAGCGTTTTATGGGGGGTGAAATTGGGTACTTCTGGCCAAAAACTGGAAAAACCGACTCGGTTTACAATGCCTTAAAACGTATGCCTCATGCCCAAACCTATAAAAAAGCAGAAATCCCCAAAAGGTTCAATTACGGAACGCATCCGCGCGTTTCTCCCATCGTGAGCATCTCGGATGAAGGCTGGCTACAAATGACAAAGGAGCAACTCCTTCGCGCACAAAATAACCCGCAATATGGAAAAGGAACACATGGCTACGACCATACGTTGACCACCATGCGCGCCACCTTTCTTGCACAAGGCCCAGCCTTCCCAACCGGAAAAACCGTTGCCGCTTTCGACAATATTCACCTATACGCCCTATTGTGCCATCTTTTAAACATTACACCCGCTCCAAACGACGGGCAACTGGGTGCTATTCGCCATGTACTTCGGCAGTAGGCGTCTTTGCGGCTTGTTTAATGTCCGAAAATGGCATCAATTACCGTATGCCAATTCGACTGCTGCGTGAGGGTCTGGATGTGGTAGAACTCAGTAAAGCCACAAAGTGGGCATGATACCGCCAAGTAACCTCCCGAAGACTCGGACTCAACGGCTTCGGGAGCAGTTTGAACGTGGTGCGTATGCGCTCCTTTGTGGTGACACTTCGGGCACTTAAAACGATGCGCAAATGTTTCCTCAAGGCTTAATTTTGGCATAGGAGTAAGGGTTAGAATGGCAAAACCGCATTCGAAACGTTTGAGTAATAAATGAAACGTAGCCTTATCGGTTTGTAATGGAAGTAAAGTATGTAACTTATTTCCGGTAATGCGTTAGTAAATCCCCCCAAAAGACGTGCGATTTTTACGTACAGCGCTCTGGGGCTAATCTTTTTTGTTATGATCCGATATTTTACCGCAGGCGAATCGCACGGTGAAGCCTTAATTGGCATTGTAGAGGGCATTCCGGCAGGTGTGCCTGTCCATCCAGACGATTTGAACGAACATACACGGCGGCGTTGGCAAGGCTTTGGGCGAGGTGGACGCGCCAAAATCGAAAAAGACCAAGTCCATATTTATTCCGGTATCCGATTTGCTAAGACGATGGGAAGCCCGATTGCCCTTAAATTAGAAAACACTTCGTATCACAAAGACAAGGCGAATTGGCCAGAAGTGATGTCCGTTGAGGCTTCGGGGGATGGCATCGAAAAGATCACCCTTCCGCGTCCGGGACATGCCGATTTGGTGGGCGTTCAGAAATACCACTTGGATGACATCCGCCCCGTCATTGACCGCTCTTCGGCACGAGAAACCGCCATGCGTGTCGCCTGTTGCTCGGTTGCACGGCAATTTTTGCGTGAAGTGGGTATCGAAATTGGGAGCCATGTCATCCGAATTGGTGAAGTAGGATATGAGACCTCCTCAGCATGGCAAGATCGCGTACAGACCTTGCTTGAGGAAGGAGGTGCAACCGCGCTTTACAAGGCCGCCGACGAAAGTGAGGTCAGGATGTTAGATCCATCGCTCACAGAGCAGTGCATCGAACACATCAAGGCCACAAAGAAAAATGGCGACTCTTTGGGTGGAGCCTACGAAGTGGTGGTGACGGGCGTTCCTCCAGGACTTGGCTCTTATGTGCAATGGGATCGGAAATTAGATGCTTTATTAGCACAAGCCATTATCTCCATCCAAGCCCAAAAAGCGGTTGAGATCGGGGACGGACTGCTGGGAAGCCACTTACCCGGCTCACGAATCCATGACGAAATTTATAAGGACGGCGAAACCTTCCTTCGACGAACAAACCGCGCTGGTGGCATCGAGGGCGGGGTCTCAAACGGAATGCCGATTGTGATTCGAGGCTATATGAAGCCCATCCCAACCCTCATAAAACCGCTCGAAACAGCAGATATGCACACGGGCGAAAGCCAACCCACACGGTATGAGCGTAGCGATGTAACAAGTGTGCCTGCCGCTTCTACGGTGGCCGAGGCCGTAGTAGCGGTGGTGATTGCCAATGCGTTCTTGGAAAAATTTGGTGGAGATAGCCTGTCCGAGATCAAAGCGCGTTACAGCGAAGAGGTGATGTGGCGGCAATAAGCATAACCGTCATTCATTAAGGAGTAATAAAATGTGGTGTTTTAAACAATTTCATTTAACAAAGTATTTTTTGATATTACTGTTCGCACTTCTGGAGGCAAACATGCTCTGGGCACAGATGTTCTCCGTTCCTTCAAAAGAAGGGCGAGCAACACCCACCGACCGTGCGATCTCGGTGGGGCGCATCAATGGGGTGTATCAAGTCCGTGCAGCCTTGCCGACGGGCACAACGCAAACCCTGCGCTACGATCCCATGAAGTTGTACTATGGCGTATTGCAGACTTCGGGCATTGTGATAACAGGTGCAATTGGTACGATAAATGCCTGCGAAACGGGTGCTGCTTGCGAGTACCAAATTAAGGATTTCCATGCGGCCTCGGTGAATGGGATCCCTTTGAACCGTAGTGGCCGCAACCGCTTTTCCGTCCCCATAGGCTTGGTGTTAGACTTTCGGCGTAGCGGCCCAAAAGATCAGTTCAATGCGCCCGGATCTTATTTTGGCGTAACAGCTGCACAATTGGCAGCAGGTTTTACCGGAGAATTTGCCCTTAGCCGTCGTACCGAGCTAAAGATACGTGGTATGGCGGGAGGTGGACTTGCCCTGCAAACTCAAGACAGTGGCTTGGGGCTTGCACGGCAGTACGAAGCAATGGCCGAACTTCGCTTGGCAAACCTCATCGGGCGGTATGGTCTGGTCGTTGGAGCGGATTTGCGGGGCTTTGATTGGGATGTGCGCTACACAGGCTTGCAATTAGAGACCGCACCCAAAAAAACCAACTACTCCGGTCAACAATTAGGCTTTCGCGCCGGAATCAGTTTTTAGCATGAAGACAGAGGCAATGGTAAAAGAATTGGTACAGGTGGCCGGAAAATTAGGGATTCGGGTCGTTTTTGATGCCGGCAACTTTAGAGGTGGAGCTTGTCAGGTAAAACAAAACCCATATCTTGTCCTCAATAAACGCCATCCGGCAGAAGTTCACCTTGGCTTATTGGCGGAGCGGCTTCGTGGCGTGCCCGACGACCAACTTACTGTACGTCCGGCTGTTCGTAAAACCCTCGAATCCCTTTGGAAAAACCGCACCACCGATACGCCCGACATAGACTTGCATGACGGCACTGCATAACATTAAACTCACCTTTCTTGGAACGGGAACCTCTACTGGAATCCCCGTGTTGGGGTGTACATGCGAGGTCTGTACCTCAAACGATCCGCGAGACAAGCGCCTACGCTGCTCCGTGTACATCGAGGTCAATGGTCTCCACCTCCTTATAGATTCGGGACCAGACTTCCGGTATCAGGCCATGCGGGCCAAAATAAAACAGGTGGATGCCGTCCTTTATACACACCACCACTTCGACCATGTTTTCGGGATGGAAGACCTCCGCCCATACTTTTTTTACAACGGATACCCCATTCCATGCTATCTTGCGCCCAACATCGGGGCGGTTCTGAAAAACATGTTCGGATATATCTTCCAAGACGGAACCTATCCGGGTGTCCCTAAAATGGAACTCCAGCCCGTCAGCGGGCCATTCGAGGTCTTCGGACGATACAGCTTTGACGTAGCACTTCCAGATGGCACGCCTATCAGTATGGAAAATACCGATCGCAGTGTAAGGGTCATCCCCATTCCATTGTTACATGGTGCATTGCCGATCTACGGGTATCGAATCGGTAACATGGCCTATTTAACCGATACAAGTACAATTCCCGAAGCCTCTTTTGAACTGCTTAAGGATTTGGATGTATTGGTTTTAGATGCCCTAAGACCGCAAGAACACCATTCCCATTTTTCCATTACACAAGCGGTTGATGCAGCCAATAGGATAGGTGCAAAACAAACGTATTTTATCCATATGACCCATCAGGTTCTTCATGAGCGCGAAGAAACCGCCTTACCACCACACATGCACTTTGCCTTTGATGGCCTCACCTTAGCATCTACCTAAAACAAAAAAATGCGTATTCTTGTTCTCAATGGACCAAACCTAAACTTGTTGGGGGAGCGTGAACCAGAAAAATATGGTTATGCCACCCTAAAAGACTTGGCCTCCGACTTAAGGCTACATTTTCCGGAGGTGACGTTTTCGTTTTTCCAAAGTAACCACGAAGGCGCACTTATAGATCGTTTGCACCAAGCGCACCAGGATCATATGGATGGCATCGTTTTTAATCCGGGGGCTTATACCCATACGTCTATTGCCTTGCGCGATGCTATTGCAGCCATTCGCCCGCCCGTCATTGAAGTACATATTTCCAATGTCCATGCCCGCGAATCCTTCCGCCATACGTCTATGCTTGCGCCCGTATGCATAGGCCAACTCACTGGGTTTGGCATGTTGGGCTACCGAATGGCCACCCAATACTTGATCTGGGAAAAAGGAACAGAACGTGAATAATGCAGCGAAATGTATGAACCTTGGCTGTCTGAAGTAACAAGGCATGGTTTTGGTTTACCAAGGTTATCAGAATAAAAAAATCCAATACTTATGAATAACAATATCACACATACCTTTACTATTTTGGTATTTATCAGCCTGCTAATGGCTGGTAGTGCCTGTGCCCAACCCCACTCCGAGCCACAAGCGCCCGTCCGCGTGGCTGTTGCCGATACCACACTCAGCTGGCGCTCCTTTCCGGATGCCGTTGCAGAAGCCGAAGCGCACGATAAAAAATTGCTTGTTTTTATTTATACCGATTGGTGCGGGTGGTGCAGAAGATTCCAGAAAGAAGTTTATTCGGATCCTGCCGTTCGCACCTATCTGAACGAGGCTTATGCCATTACCCGCGTAAATGCTGAAAGCAATGAAAAACTGACCTTTAAAGACATGTCCTTCACCGAGTCCGAGCTTGCCCTTTCCCTTCAGGCACGAGGCTTCCCAACCCATGTTTTTATGGCTCCCGGACGTGAGAAACTACAATACCTCTATGCCATGCCCGGTTTTATGCCCGCCGATAAATTCGGTAAAGCCCTGCGCTATTTTGGCCAAAACCATTTCGAAAAGGTCTCTTTCGAGGAGTATTTAGACGCTACCAAATAAACATGCCCCAAAAAGCCACATAAACACGAACTTTAGCGGAGAATAATTCTGATATGGCCGAAAAGGGATTCTCCATTCACGATTTTAAGATCAAAGAACATAACACTTTATTGATATATCTAACTTTTGACAACTTACCCATTGAATATTTATGGCAAAATCACTTTCTTTACTCCTCGTGCTTATTTTCCCCTTAGTGGCTTTAGGGCAAGAACAATGCGGAACCTTCGATCAAAGTGAATTGGTGTTTGCGCAAGTCTCGAAAATTAAAGGCAAAAAAGGAGAAAAAGCATACTTCTACAAACATGGTGGGAACTGTCCGGATGGCCCAAATTGTAAAACCCGTGCTTTTGTTCTCCCAGAAGACTTGGTGATGGTATCTTCTCCAACCGATTATAGCGGTTGCGTCCGGTACGTATCCGAGAAAGGGGTAGAGACCACTGGCTGGATTATGGGAAAACATTTAAACTATGATGCTGTTCCTCTGCCACTTGCCTCGTGGGCAGGTACTTGGCGCGATGAGTCGGGCGACTACGAGATTAACATCAAGCAAGAGGGGACACAGTTGAAGGTATCGGGTGTTGGGGCTTTCGACATGGGCAATGGTACAGTGAATAATGGCAGTTTTGGAGGTAAAAGCCGACCTAATAACGGTATTCTTGTGATTCAAGAAGGGGAGTGCAGGGTCTCGATTGCCAACCTCAAAACCCGCCTTTATGTTGCCGCAACCTTGGCTTGTGGGGGAATGAATGTGGTTTTCGATGGAACCTATCGTAAAAATTGGAAATAAACCGCGACAATGCCTAAAACATTGTCTTACAATCTTTACAGAACAAAAGGCCGCTCCATTTGGCGAAGCGGCCTTTTCTCGGCTGAGGTTATAGGAGGTGCGTATTTTTAGCGTTGGAAGCGTTTCAAAGCAATGGATTAAATCAGCAAAACAACACACGTTCACTTATAGCGTTAAATAGGGCTTCATATCGGCAAACTTCTTTTCCCCAATTCCTTTCACTTCCATGATCTGCGAGATGTCGGTAAATTTCTTAATACCTGCACGGTAACTCAGAATTTTTTGTGCTGTGGCTGGCCCAACGCCGGGCAGTGTCTCCAATTCGGCCAAGCTCGCCGTATTCAAATTCACAGGACGAGTTGGCATACCTTTTTTTTCTGATTTTTTCTTGGGAGCCTTGAGGACTTCATCCATCGGGAGCAGGGGCATATCTTGCACAGCCGGTGTAACCGCAACCGAGTCTTTTTCGGGTGCTAAGGGCGGTACAGCCGCTAAAGCCAAGCTATCCGATGGCGCAACCGATAATGGTTTTGTAGCAACAAGACCTGTTGTAGGGGCAAGACTCATAGCGGCTGGCCGGATGAACTCCGCACGAGGAGGCGTTTGCGTCTGTCCTATTTTGAAAATATCAATCCCGTAACCCAAGGTAAATAGCCCTAAGACCGTGGCCAAGGCAATTGCTTCGTATTGGGTGATCCCAATTTTTGATTGAAGTTTATAAAACCATTTCATAAGACTTTGGGGTTAAATTAGTCAATTATTATGATGACATCCAGTTGTTATGTTGACAAATTATCTTTATAAAAAATAACTTCTTAACGCAAAAAAAAGTCAGTCTTCTGTGCTAAAGACTGACTTACCCACCATTATGTTGACAAGCAGTATTAAGAATTAAGAGGTGTTATTTTAGAAGTGACTTATCCCATTGACACCGGCCTCTGCGAAAACATAACCTGTCAATTGAAAAAAAATTTGATCTTAACGTTTTTAGGCTTGGCAATACTATTTTGTTGCAAATCCTTAAACCCAAGTCCGAATGTTTTCAGAAATTAAATCCGAACTTAGCCGCGCATGGCGGGTCTATAAAACCTTAGACACGCAAACGGTGGTGGTACTCACTGCCAGTGTCGCCCTGATTATTCTTCAACTCAACTTTGGCGGTCGCTTGTTTTTTCTGCGAACCTTCGGATTGATGGTTCCGGCAGAATGGCAGGGCATTGCCGAGTGGGCGTGGTGGTTTGGCACGCAAGGTGTTACGGGTTTCTTAATTCCGGTTTTGATCCTTAAAGTGGGGTTCCGGCAAACATGGGCCGAGATGGGACTTGGATTGGGGGATTGGAGATTGGCCTCAAAACTGGCTTTGACGTACATTCCTTTGGTTGTCGTGGGAACCTGGGTTCTTTCTAATGGAGCCGATTTTCAATCCAATTATCCGCATTATCCTGAAGCAGCCCGGAATTGGCGTATGTTCTTTCTATACGAGGCGCTTTTCTTGTTCTATTGGATGGGCTGGGAATACCTCTGGCGGGGGTTTGTGCAGTTCGGGACAGCCCGGACGTTTGGATATTGGGCTATTTTTGTTCAAATGATCCCATTTGCCTTACTTCATGCCGACAAACCGCTCGCGGAGGCTTTTTTGTCCATTCTGGGCGGTGTAGCACTTGGGGCACTTTGTTGGCGTACCCGTTCATTTTGGATTGCCGTGCCCATCCATGCCGCCCAAATGTTCATTCTGGACTTGTGGTGTACGCTCCGCCTGAGAACTGGCGCTAATGGGATAGGATGGGAGGCGCTGACGAAAGCACTCGGTTTTTAAGGATGGTTCAGCAATGCACGAGCACTTTCCAATGCGGCCTCGGTAATTTCATCGCCCGAAAACATGGCAGCAATGGTTCGGATGCGTTCTTCGTCCGATAATTTTCTAATTTCTGAACGGGTACGGGCTTCGTTGACCAATTTCTCCACAACATAGTGGCTGTTCCCTTGTGCTGCAATTTGGGGCAGGTGTGTAATGGCAATAATTTGGTGGTATTTCCCCAAACTTCGCATGGCCTCGCCCACTTTACCCGCAATACGCCCTGAAATGCCGGTGTCTATTTCGTCGAAAACCAAGATGGGGAGGCGTTCGTTCTTGGCCAGAATGGTTTTAAGAGCCAGCATAATCCGGCTAATTTCACCCCCAGAAGCGGTTTTGGCCAATGGCCTTGGTGTTTCACCGAGGTTTGTCGAAATGTAAAACGCCACCTCGTCCATGCCATTGGATAAGGCCGCATATCGTTTTCCGGTTTCAGGCAGCCGAATCCAGCCCTTCAGGTCTTCTAAAGCATTAAATTGAACGCGAAAATCGGCGTGGGTAATGCCCAAGTCCTTGAGTTCTTGCACAATTTCCCCTTCAATCTGCAAGGCCGCCGCTTTTCGTTTTTCGGACAATTGTACAGCCAAGGTGGCTAATTTCTGGGCAAATTCGATCACCTTTTTATCCGCCTTTGCAATAGCCCCTTCAAAATCAGCAGCCAAGCTGAACTGCGCCCCAATTTCATTGCGGTATGCCAAGACCTTAGAAATGGTTTCACCATATTTTCGTTTGAGGTTAAGAAACTCCCCCAGTCGGTTCCGAATTTCCATTAACCGTTCTGGGTCGAAAGATACACGGGCATGATAATCTTGCAGAAATTTGGTCAATTCGGCAATCATGACTTCGGCAGAGTGCAATTCTTCAAGGGGTTCCTCCAGCCGCTTATCCATCGAAGCCAATTCCGAGAAGGTATTCCGTGCAAGTACCAATCGGTCATATACCGCCTCCTCGGCTTCATAGAGCATTTGGATCAACTCCCCAGTCCCCGCAAAGCGTTTTTCGGCATTTTCCAAAAGTTTAAGTTCTTCTTCTAAGGCTTCTTCCTCGTCTATTTTTGGTGAGACTTCATCTATTTCTTTAATTTGATAGGCATAAAGTTGCTGCTTTTGTTTTAGGTCTTTTTCTTTGGTAATAAGTTGTCTCCGTTCCTTAACGGCATTGTCCATTTCCCGATAAAGGGTTTGATAAGCCAAGCGGAGTTCTCCAAGTCCGGCATAATTGTCTAAGACCTCGATATGGGTTTCGGTGTGTAAAAGCGATTGGTGTTCGTGTTGTCCATGAAGGTCTATCACACTTTCCGCAACTTGGCGCATCATTTGCATGGTTGCCGGACTGTCATTAATGAAGCCTCGGCTGTACGAATTGGTAATTTCACGTCTTAGGAAAAGGGTTTCTTCATACTCGTACCCATTGTCCAAGAGCATCTGACGAATTTTAGGAGCATTTGGGGCATCAAACACCCCTTCCAAGATGGCTTTGTTAGCACCTGTTCTAATCACATCGGTAGAGGCACGTTCGCCTAAAATCAATTTAAGTGCGCCCACCAAAATAGACTTTCCAGCGCCGGTTTCACCAGTGATGATGTTGAGGCCATTTTCGAACGCTATTTCAAGGCGATCTATCAATGTATAATCGCGAATGCTTAACGAACGGAGCATAGGAATGGATCAAAGTATGTGTGTAAAATATGTTGGAAGCTACAAAACGTCTGCTAAAAAATCAAAAGGAGCATGAAATTTTTATTTATTGTGCAGCGTTTGAGGTATGTCTGCCATTTGGAACCAACTTGTCCCTTACGGTATATTTGCATAGCCCTAATTCTCTTGCCCACCAATGGGAAATTCTAAAATGCGGAAATTTACCCAATTTGACCATTTGAACAACTTAGGACATCCTTTCTTGGCCGTTTTTCGGAAAAGGCTTAGAGATATTTGCGGCTTATATATCGCTCCTATCCTCCAGAACCCCATTGTACGTTCTGGAGCGAGGTGGACGCCAGTGGCAGTTTTTTTAGGGTTGTGGGTCTATATTTTATGGCCTCTTCCTGATGCCTATGCACCAACAGCACAAAGCCGAAGTGTGCGAATTGTGGATCGAAATGGTCAGTTATTATATGAATATCGCCCAGAAGGAAGTGGTTTACCGGTTCAACTTGGAGCGATTCCTCCACGTGTGGTTGCTGCACTATTGGCCACCGAGGACAAGCGGTTTTACCACCATACCGGAGTGGATATGGCGGCTATGGGACAAGCCCTTTTACAAAACTTAAGGGCTGGCGGGATAAATCGGGGCGGATCCACGATTACCATGCAGGTGAGCCGGATGCTCCGAGACGCTCCGCGACGAGGCTTGGCAAGGTGGTGGTCTAAAGGGATGGAGGTTTTGCTGGCGTGGCGGTTAGAGACACACCTCTCTAAAGACGAAATCCTAACGATGTGGCTCAATAAAGCGCCCTTCGGAAATCGGGTATTTGGCATAGAATCGGCGGCAAAGTTCTATTTTGGCAAACGGGCAAAGGATTTGAACTTGGCGGAAGGATCTTTTTTAGTAGGCCTGCCCCAAAGCCCAACCGCTTATAACCCCTTCAGCCGTCCGGAAATTGCAAAAAGACGCCAAAAACAAGTCCTTGCGGCGTATGAAAAAGTTGGAGGACTCACCTCCGAAGAACGGCAAACACTTTCCCAGCGCCCACTCTTTGTTGCAAAACCAGAACAAGTTTTCAGGGCGCCTCACTTGGTCAATCGGCTGATACAAGAATTACCCTTGGCCACAGGTAAATGGAAAACACTGCAAACAACCATTGACCTACGCTTACAACGCACGTTAGAAAACATTATACAAGGCCATATGCGGCGGGTAGGCCAGTCTAATGTGACCAATGCCGCAGCCTTGGTTTTAGACAATCAAACGGGCGAGGTATTGGCATATGTAGGCAGTGTTGACTTCTGGGAGGATCGGCTGGGGGGGCAAAACGATGGCAATCAGGCGCTACGGCAGCCCGGAAGTGCCCTAAAGCCCTTTACCTATGCCCGTGCATTGGCCACCCGAAAATACACACCTTCCACCATTTTGCCAGACTTGCCCACACAGATTCTTGAGGTGGGCGGGGCATTTTCTCCGGAGAACTACGACAAACAGTATCACGGGCCAGTTCCGCTACGCCAAGCCTTGGCCAGTAGTTATAACATCCCTGCCGTCCGAATGGCACGGGAAATAGAACCAACTGTTTTGCTGAATGGTTTTCGGAAAGCAGGACTTTTTTCCCTAAGAAAACCTGCCGAGTTCTATGGGGTTGGGCTTACACTGGGCAATGGGGAAGTCACGTTGCTGGAACTTGCGCGGGCGTATGCGGGAATTGCAAACGGTGGTACACTTCCCGCAGTGCATTTTGTGATGGATGAACAGGCTCGGCAACTGTACGCCAATGCACCCTTCGCACAAAAAACACAAAATGGCATTTCTCCCCAAGTTGCTTATCTGATAACCCATATCTTATCGGATCCAGAAGCACGCGCACCAGCATTTGGGCGAGGAAATGTGTTAGAGCTGCCTTTCCCGATGGCTGCCAAAACCGGAACGTCTAAAGATTACCGAGATAACTGGGTGGTGGGATTTACCCCGTCTCATACCGTAGCTGTTTGGGCAGGAAATTTCGACGGAAGCCCGATGCAGTATGTCTCGGGCATTTCGGGTGCAGGCCCGATTCTCCACGACGTAATGTTGGAATTAGGCTCCGGTGGAGATTTTACGGCTCCACAGGGCACAGAAGAAGCGGTTATTTGCCCTGCAAGCGGAAAAAGACCGGGAAAATTTTGCCCGACTGTCAAGAAAGAAGTTTTTTTTCTGGGAACCATACCACGCGACACATGCAATGTTCACCAAGTCATCAAAATCAACATCGAAACCGGCGAGTTGGCGGAGGACAAAACCCCAACAACCCTTGTTCGTGAAGAGTTGTTTACGGTTTATGCACCAGAATTTCATGCTTGGATGCTCGAAAATGGCCTGCGCCTTCCGCCACGAAACTCCGAAATGAACCTCCCACTTACGTCTGCAAAATGGACATTTTCGGACTTGCTACAAGTGCAATATCCGGCCTCTGGAACAATTTTTCTTATAGACCCAATACTCCGGCGCGATTATCAGCGCATCCGGCTCCGAGGAGTCGTCAGTGAGGCATTTTTCAACCTCCGCTGGGTCATTGATGACGTTGTACTACAAGGAGATTATCGCCACACCGATTGGCCGCTTACGCAGGGCGTGCATTATATCGCCCTGCAAGGGCAAACCAAAGACGGCAAACTGATCCGCAGCACCCCTTCAAAAATCATCGTCCACCCACCCGGAAAGGATGCAAATTAGCCTTTTCCTTAAAAAACATGCCCTATACTCAAGACAGGCCTAACCGATGTAAAGTCCGTCACAAGCCCCATCCGTATCGGGCCAATTCGGTCTAAAGAATATCCCGCAACAACACCTATTCCCCATTTGATAGGAACTTCTGTATCAAAAAAAGATGCGTTAGACAAATGACCAGCACTCGCCAAAATACCCAAAGTTGCTTGGCGATACACGCGATAATTAAGGCCAATTGTCCCGCTTTTGAGGTAATTCCCCCAATATGCTTGGTCTGGATGTCCGGGTAAAATGGCATGGTGATTTCCGAATAAATAATTGCGGGTAAAACCGCCTAAATAGAACCGACGGTACAAAGGTGCGGAATCTCCTAAGGTAAATCCTGTTTGAAAATCGGTGGTTAGTTGAACACTCGGAAAAGGCAAATACGTCCCTGATTGGCTAAACCATCCTTGAAAATAAGATTTTTCTCCGTTTTGTTCAGGGGCAAGTCCCCACATTAAGCTCCAATTTATGGTATAAAAGCCATGTTCTCGCGCTTCATTTGGCCTAAGGGCGGACTTAAACGACGTACCGATACGGAGACCTCCCCAATGTTTTTCCTGACCAAAACGCCCCCCCAATGCGCTCACCCGTTCAAAATAGGTGGCCAAGTCGGCATGAAATTGCAAGCGAAGCCGGCTACTTAGGGCTACAGAAAGTCCTCCCTCTTGAAATGCTTCTACAACATCATGAAATTCGGCGGTTTTTTCTATTTGAGAAGGGAACTTTAAGTAATTCCGAGAGAGTTGGCTCATGTAAGAAAGTTGTGTGACGGGATTACCCGCCACCATCACAGAAGGCACAACCTGTATATACCAGTTTTTATTTAAAACCCCACGTATTTCCATGCGAACTGGCGCACTTTGCAACATGCCATCTAACCGCAATCCGGCCATGAGCGCAGGACCACTGGGCTGATCAAAACGCGCTCCAAGTCCTAAAATACTGTTGTTTTGTCGGATGGCCTCTAGGGTGAGAGTAGAGATGCTGTCTTTCTTCGAAAAACGATATGACACTTGCCCGAAGTGTCCGGAAGACATGATCCGATCCACACCATCCGATAGAACTTGAAGGTCAAAATTCTCCCGATTTTTTATCTGGAAGTGGAAAAGCACCAAGTCTTCCAAAATTCTCGTACTTGCTACACGGGGCAACCGCTGAAGGATGCGTTCGCGGATAAAAGTAGGCTCGTCCAATTGATTCACCACAGAAACGTTAATCTTCTGCACATTCAGGTTGTGGTCGTTGATGGGTAGGGAAAACGATCTGGGCTGTGGCGTCAGACCAAGCGAATCTCTCAGCGCCTCCAATGACGAACGTAAGGCGTCGGTAGCCATTCTTCCTCGCTCAATGAAAAGATTGGGATCCTCAAAAGAAAATGCCCCATAGCCTGTTACGTCTGGACGGATCAGAATCGTCGCCTGTCGGCGATCTTCTTCTATGGATTTTTCCATCCAAAAACCAATGGCTTGGTTCATCAGGTCAGAGAAGTTCTTGACGTAAGACATGGGCTGCGGTTGCCAACCCACATCTACTGCAATAACCACATCAGCCCCCATCTGAAAGGCTTCTTTCACAGGAAGATTCCGCGCTACGCCGCCATCAAAATAGTATCGTCCATCTATCTCCACCGGCGAAAACACCCCCGGAATGGCCATACTTGCTCGAATACTTTGGTGTAAACTGCCAGAGGTAAAAAGCCTTGCTTGACCCGTTTCCACATCCGCACCCGTACAAGCAAAAGGTGTGGGCAAGTTCATAAAATCCTGCAAAGAATCCGCCCGAATCAATAACCTACTTAGGAGCATATCTAATCGCTGGCTCGAAAGCAAGCCGCTCGGATTTTTGCTTTTTTGCCCAATGGGAAACGAGATGGCAAATGCGTCGTGTTCCGGTAGCGAAACTTCGGCAACATCTCGCGCCGAGAACCCTGTTAAACCCGTTAATAGCTCGCCCCATTTTTGCGTTACGGCAATTTGAGCAAGGCTATCTGGTGAGTATCCCAAGGCGTACAAACCGCCAACAACTGCGCCCATACTTGTACCAACCACCAAATCTATCGGGATATTAAGGTCTTCAAGCGCTTGGAGCGCACCCACATGCGTGATGCCTTTTGCTCCACCACCACTCAAAACAAGCGCTACCATAGGGCGTTGTAGCCGGAGGGTATCTCCTCGACTCACCATCGTTTGTACAAGTGAGGGTACTTCTGGCTGCTGCGCATAGGCCGTGGTTGCGAAAAGAAAGACGAACAAAAGCCTACATAAATTGAATAGTCCTATTCGTAAAATCCCACACATGCCGTATATTTTATGTCTAATGTCCAAAGCGTTCATACACAACATCCTAAGGTTAACCTACGTGCGCTCTTCTTCTTGTATAGAAATAGATTTATCACAATATAAATACAATTCCGTGACCATTTTCACCCAACGTCCTTCCTACTTTCTATGGTACATTCTTGCCCTTTTCATGTTAGGAGGATGTAGTGCCCCGAAGAAAAACATACAACGCATGGAAACGCTACGCTCCGAGATTGTCCAACTGATTAACGAATATCCAAAAGCTACCGTTGGCGTCTCGGTTATAGACTTAGCAACCAACCAGACCATAGACTTCAATGGCGATGTTCGGGTTCATGCCGCTAGTACCATGAAGGTTCCTGTGATGATCGAAGCTTTTAACCAGATGGCAAAAGGGAATTTACGTCTGAATGACTCTTTGATGGTCAAAAACGATTTTCGGTCTATTGTGGATGGTTCTTCCTTCGCCATAAGTGACGACTCGGACGATCAAACGTACCGAGAGTTGGGCAAAAAAAAGCCCGTATATGACCTAATTTACCAGATGATCACCGTTTCTTCCAATATCGCCACCAATATCCTGATAGATCATTTAGGTGCAAAGAATGTGCAACAAACCATAGAACGCCTCGGAACCAAACAAATGCAAGTTCGGCGCGGCGTAGAAGACAACAAGGCTTTTGAGCTTGGGCTAAACAACGAAGCGACTGCAAATGATTTGGCACGCCTTATGGCAAAAATCGCACGCAGAGAAGCAGTGGGCAAACATGAAGATCGGGTGATGAACGAGATTTTATTGGCCCAAAAGTTCAACGAAATGATTCCCGCAGGCATCCCAGAAGATGCAAAAGTTGCGCATAAAACAGGCGAGATAACAGCACATCGCCACGATGCGGCCATTGTTTATCCCAAAAAAGGAAAACCATATGTTTTGGTGGTTTTAATAAAAGGGATTGAAGAATCTGATAAAGCGTATGGCCTTGGGATCAAAATCAGCAAAAAAGTGTATCTTGCACTTAGGGGTTAATTTTTGGATAGCATGGCACGTTTAATCAATAGCTTATCACTTTGCCCCTAAGATAATTTCGAGTGTTGCCGCTCTTTTTTGGAGCGTTTGCATTTCTGCCAAAGACTCGTCCGACGATCTTGTTAATGCCGCAGAATCCTCCAGCATCTTTTGCGTATCTGAAAAACGTCTTGCCTGTGCTTTAACACCCCGGCTAAGCCCGATTCCTGCACCGATTGTTGCGACCAATAATCCACCCAGAAAAATAGAAAATGACACCATACATTTATCAAATTTAGTTCACCTTTTCTCGTGAAAGACATAAAGACCATGAAAACAATTTCTCGCACATCCTCACACAGAAGGCGCAAAAGCCGCAATCACTACAAAGAAAAGCCATTAGAAGTCCGCTCAGCCACGTTGCCCTTCAACCCACGACGGGCAAAATGGGGTATTGGTCTTGGGATGGCCTTTTTGGCAATTATTGCCCTTGTAGCGCTTCTCCAATCGGTTGCCTAAGTTCTGCACCTTTTTTTGATGCGCACCCCATTCTTGAGGTGCGCATTTTTTTATTGTTAAAAAGGCGCATCATATGATGATGGCGGCAAATAGGCGTCGTAACCATCCCCACTTCCTGACACTGGCGGGATGTATTCATCTGGATTGTAGTAATGCGCCAAATTCTCAAACCGCGCAAACCGATCCACAAAAGCCAATTTTGCCGTCCCAATAGGGCCATTCCGTTGCTTGCTAATCAATATTTCAGCAACACCTTCGGTTGACTGGCCGCTTTCATCCACGGGAATGCCATATTTTTCGGGCCGGTAGATGAACAGCACCATATCCGCATCTTGTTCGATAGAGCCAGATTCCCGCAAGTCCGAAAGTTGGGGTTTTTTATCTCCACCGCGTGTTTCAACAGCCCGCGAGAGCTGGGAAAGAGCAATAACCGGAATTTCCAATTCCTTGGCAAGAATCTTCATGGATCGCGAAATTTGTGCGATCTCTTGTTCTCGGCTATTGTTGCCTTTACCACCGTGCATCAACTGGAGATAATCTACCACCACCAATCCAATATTGTGTTCGGCTTTTAACCGGCGGCATTTTGCACGCAACTCTAATATTCCCAATCCCGGCGTGTCATCAATAAAAATAGGTGCTTCCGAAAGTCTTCCGGCGGCACGGGGCAGCTCCATCCAAGCCTCTTCCGAGAGCTTCCCCATCCGGGCGGATTGAGCGTCTATACGGGCTTCCGCTGTAAGCAAACGTGTCGCCAACTGTGCGGCACTCATTTCCAAGGAAAAAATAGCAACGGGAACCGGATTTCGGGGACTCAGAGCTGCATTTCTAACCAAACTTAAGGCAAATGCAGTTTTTCCCATAGAAGGACGAGCAGCCACGATGATCAGATCCGAGTTTTGCCAACCACTTGTCATGGCGTCCAAGGCGCTAAAGCCAGAAGGAACACCTGTAATTCCACCTTCTTGCCCGTGGATAGCTTCTAAATGCTCCATAACCTTCCGAACAACCGCGTTCATGGGTTGCGCTGCATTCCGCAATTGGTTTTGGGAAATCTGAAAAATGGCTTGTTCGGCACTGTCCATCAGTTCAAAGGCATCCGTTGCGGGGTCAAATGCCTTTTGAATAACGCCCGTCATGGTTTCGATCATCTGCCGCAGCAGGGACTTTTCCGCGACGATACGGGCATGATGTCCTACGTTTGCCGCCGAAGCAACACGGGTGGAAAGTTCGGAGATGTAGTAGCCACCTCCCACCACTTCGAGTTGTCCTATCCGGCGGAGTTCTTCGGTAAGCGTGATGATATCCACCGGGACATTGCGCTCAAAAAGTCCGGAAATGGCCTTGAAAATGAAACGGTGTCGTGGGTCATAAAAACTTTTTTCTTGTAATAGTTCTATCGCCTCCGGAATGGCTTCTGGCTCGATGAGCATCGCGCCTAAGACGGATTGTTCTACCTCAAGGGCTTGAGGCGGGATGCGGCCATCTTGTGGTGGAGTAGCAACGGGAGGGGGACGATGGCCACGGGACGTGCGTTCGGAGGTATTGCCCAAATCCTGTTGCAAAGTGGGCAGGCTCACCCACGGCTGCTCTGGCGAAAAAGTAGGTTCCATGGCTTTCGTTTATAATTGTAGTCCGCCTTTGGAGGTCAGTTTTTTTTGGATCGTTTGCAGGTCTTCCCAAGTACTTCGCTTTTTTGCAGGTTGGACGAGCAAATGCGATGCCGAAAAAATAACACGTAACGGAATACCCATAAAATCAAACCATTTCCCCCGTAATTCGGCTTGCTCCGCCTGTTTTTGTCCCGTTAGCATTTGTGCAATCCGGTTGCCCATACAAATCAATACAAGAGGTTGATATAGTCCGATCTCTTTACACAACATAAGTTTATCCGCAGTTTGCCCTTCGCCACTTTTCCGCAACACCGTCCGATATACTTGTTCAGGTTCTAAGGCAATAGCGGCCAGCATTTTCCATAACAATGCATCCGATGCAGGTGTTCGCTCTTCATCATCGTCTTCTATTAACATTACCGGAACGCTATGCCCAACTTGTGCTGAAATCCGCTTTATTTCATGCGATGATGCAAAGTGCTGCCAGTCGGCAATGGTGTTGATTTTACTTAGGCGATGCGTTGGCGGGATCAGGTTTTCAATTTTTTTCCAAGGCGTATCGGGTACGTGTATTTCGGGGATTGCTTTGGAAGGTAGGTTGTTTGGTATCTGCTTTTCTTCATTAACAACTCCTTTTTCGGGAAAAGGCATTTCCGAAAAACCGTTTTCTGGGGCACGCAATACCCAAGGGCCATAAACCACTTCCTGATACTTCAGGTACTGTTTGATTTGGGAAAGCAGTTCGGTGGCGGACATAAAAGCGATGGTTGTTTGTTTCTCAAACTACGACTTCTTTTAAGAAACCCCAACGGTTCTTTTTGCACAAGTTTTCGACAACGCCTCGTGGAAAACCCATCGCAAGTCTGCTATGGCTTAGGCAAAAAGGGCGCTAAATGGTGTAGAATGCCTGCTGCAATCTCTTTTTTTGAGGCCAAAGGTAATTCGTGCCGACTCCCATCTTTTCCAAGTATCACCACTTGATTGGTGGCGGTGCCAAATCCGGCACCCGGAACGGTAAGGTCGTTTAGCACGATGAAGTCGAGGTTTTTTCGCGCAATTTTGCCTTGCGCATGGGCCTCGGCATCATGGGTTTCTAAGGCAAACCCCACCAACATTTGATCGGGGCGCTTTTTAAGACCAGCATTATACAGAATATCCGGTGTTTTTTGTAAGGCGACGGTGAGTTCCTCCTCCTTTTTTTTAAGTTTTTGCGAAGCCACTACCGCTGGCGCATAATCGGCAACCGCAGCCGCAGCCACCATAAAGGTCGCTTCTGGCAGTTTTTCTTGAACGGCTTGGTTCATTTCGGCTGCGGAAGTTATTTCGATAACCTCTATGCCATTAGGCTTGGGCAACGAAACCGGCCCCGTTACCAAAGTAACTTTTGCGCCCATCTCACGCGCTGTTTCCGCGATTGCATACCCCATTGTTCCGGTAGAATGATTGGAAATATAGCGAACGGGGTCTATTGCTTCTCTTGTTGGGCCAGCCGTTAGGAGGAGATGTTGTCCCAACAATGGCTGTTTGGGGGTCAGAACCGATGTTATGGCCGCGACCACTTGCGCAGGTTCTGGCAAACGGCCTTTTCCGATTAGGCCACTTGCTAATTCTCCGTGTTCCGGCTCAAGGACGGCGTACCCATAACTACGCAGGATGGATAAATTGTTCTGTGTTGCCGGATGCTCATACATGTCGTGATCCATCGCAGGACAAACCATCACAGGGCATCGTGCCGCCAGTGCCGTGGCGGTCAGCATGGAGTCGCAAAAGCCATGTGCCAATTTTGCAATGGTTTGTGCCGTAGCTGGTGCAATCACCAAAAGGTCTGCCGAGATACCAAGGGCAATGTGTTTGGTCCAAGAACCCGTTTCATGTTCGGAAAAAACGGTAGAGTACACCTCCGATTCGGAGAGTGTGCCCAAGGTCAGGGCCGGAATAAAGCGTTCTGCATCGGGCGTCATCAAGACTTGTACTTTTGCATCGGCTTTTTTGAGCAGTCGTACCAATTCTGCCGCTTTATATGCCGCGATGCTACCCGTTATGCCCAATAAAATGAATTTATCTTGCAACATGATCTTTAAAGGACACGCACAAAAAAACCTTCCCATCAGGCTTGCTATACGCATATGCAAGCGTGCGGGAAGGCAAAGTCGGCGTATAAATAAACACGTTAAAAATCGGAGACGTCCGGCTCAATGTATTTATAAGACAACTTTCCGGCCACCAATTCGTCCAAAGCCGTTTCGGTTGGTTTTGGGGCACGTTCGTACTCTAAAGAGATGCCCACTTGTTGATCGTTCATGCGGCGATCTTCGGGGTCTCGGTCAAATCCATCAAAATACGACAACCGGTCTGTCATTTCGGTTCGGGTTGATGCAGAAATCTGGCGGGCACGTTTAGCGGTGATGCAAACGGCTTCGTAGATGTTGTCGTATTGGGAGCCTAAGAGATCCACATCTAAGGTTTTGATAGCCATATGGTTAGGTTTATTTGCAGTTGCAAAGGATTGGGGGGTAAGCGATACCAGTAAAATAAACAGATCCTTAACCACTAAAGCCAAACTCGGTTCCTCGAAGAAATGAAGAATGTTTTACTCCTGCACTTCAGCGATCCGAATTCCCCAACTGGCGGGCTTATCTGGCGGGTCAAAGGTGAAGTCACCAAAGGCATGAATGTTATTGGTTTGGTAATGAACGCGATAATTTCCGGGCTTTAGTACTACTTGTCCATCAAATACGCGGTTCCGGTTGTCGCCACCTGCCGGTAGGGTTGTACTGGCACGCATGTCCCAGACCTTTCGGCCTTGTTCATCTTCTATCCAGCCATAGTCCAACCAGCGGCCATCGTTTTTTTCGCCCATCCCAACAATGCGGAGTACATTTTGCTCCTCTATCAAATTCAAAGGCTCGCTAACCGCTTCTCGGTTTCCGATACGGATGAGGTTCACCAAAACCCGCTCATTCTCGGAGAATGCTCCATTACTGGGACGTAAACTTCCGCGCACGTCTTCTATGGCATCCTGCGCACCATCAAGTACTTCTTTGAGAACATCTCCCAAGCCACCTCGCCCGACGGGTTGCTCTGTGGTGAAAACAGCATTTGGAGAGAGTGAATATACTGAAACGCCCCACCGTTCTTTGTATTCCGGCGGATCTACATTCCATTTATTAAAAGAATGGGAACCATCGCTCTTAAACCGCAACTGGTACGTTCCGGCCTCAAGGGTGATAAATCCATCATCTTGGCGGTTTTTAGGATTTCCTCCAGCTTCTCGTGCCTTGTTCGGGTTCGGCTCCCAGACCACCGTACCATCCTCACGTTCTAACCAGCCTTTGTCAAAGATTTCGTTGTCCGTATATTCACCCATCGTATGGATATAAATCCCCGTTTTTTGTTGGAGTGTAAAACGTTGCACAAAGTCGGCATCGTCTCCCGGACGTAAAATCCCCGCAACGAGCGGATGTTCAAAGGGGCGTAATTCGCCAATATTTGCCTCGTACCCAGCTACGGCTTTAATCACAACGCCCCATCCTGTAGGGTCTAATGGTGGATTATCCGTCCATTCGTTGTAGCTGTGGGTAAAGTCGGACTCATAAGAGGCTTGATAAATACCCGGTTGGAGCCAAACCTCGCCCTCGAACAGCCTATTTCTAATGCTCCCTCCCGCTGGCTTGGTATTTTCGAGTGTCATTTTCCAAACAGGTTCGCCAGATTCGAGATTGGTGATTTGGGCAAAGTCCACAAACCTCTCTAAATAGTCTCCGATGGCCTTAAGGTGGACCCGACTCGGCGCCTTCACCTCAAAGTTATAGCGTTCATTTCGGTAGCTCACCTGCCGGCTTTGATTCCAAATGTCTAACCGATTTGGCGCCTCCTCTTGGTATTGCACCAGACGGATATCTGATTCTTGTCCTTTGTGTATGGTTTTGAGAACGAAATACCACCGTTCTGACTCCGAGAACCAAGCGCGTTCATCGCTTCCGGTGAGTTTCGCCCACAAGGTTCGCTCGCCCACAGGAATTTGGCTGTCCCCATGAGAAGTGTAATAGACCGAATAAACCCCTTTAGGTAAGGTAAAGGAGGAGACGGTTCTGCCCAATTGTCCTTGCTCGACCTTTGTGTTATTAGGCGTCATTTGCCAAACCACCGTATGATCTAATTGGTTAACAATCCAGCCATAGGTTGCCAAAACGCCGGGTTTTTCAAAAGAGCCTCTGGCATCTATCTGTACTTCTACGGGGCGTGTCACTTCCAAAGTTTGTTGGTATAGGCGTCCTTTTGGGATGTCTGTCCATACCAAAACACCTTCTTTGTCTGATGTCCCGACGATGCTTTTTAGTAGAACACCAACACCTAAAAGGGCCAAAACAATCACTAATATCCGGTTAATACGGTTCCTGCTCATGATTTTAGGAGATAGTCTAAAGTATTGAGGTTTCCGGTACGTTACGAGTGTGCAGAAAGTTTTGGTTATGGCTGTTTTTTCAAAAAATAAAACCCCAATGGTTCTCCACTGGGGCTAACGTGTCCTTATTGCAAACACTTATTTTTTGTCATTTTTGGTCATGCGAAACTTTTTTGCTCGGCAAACATCCACGCCGGACTTTTCGTAGGTGGCTTCGATGCCCGTAGCACGTACATCAAAAACACATTCCCCTTTGAATTTCGACAGGTTCACTTTCCCGTTTGCGCCCATTGCGGCATCCGCATCTTTGGCATTATAGACCTCGGAGAATTTAGGAGAACCTTTGGGACGTACCCGAATGGTCATAAGCACATCGCCATTGGTAGCATTTTCAAAAGAAACGGCGTTGTAGTCAAACTGGTCGCTTGGTACTGGTGGTGGAGGTTGTGGTGCAGGATCGTTGTTTTCTGGCGGACGGCTTCCGGTCAGGGTAAAGCGAACCGTACTGTTCCGGCACAAGTCCACATTGTTGATTCTGGAGATTTCGGAGCGTGTATCATCAAGGCGCGTACCACGAAGGTCGAATCGGCAATTTCCGGCCTTAAGTCCGGGGATTCTTAGCGTGCCCGTTTCGCCGTCTTGGAAGGTATAGAGGTCTTCTCCCGCATTTTCAAGCAAGTCTTCACCCCATTCTTGCGTTCCGACTGGGCGGACATTCAAGTAAAAGATGGTTTCGCCCGATGCATTGGTAATGGTAATCGGGTCTCCATCCACCGCTACAGGTTCGTTTGGCGTAGGTTCAGGGTCGCTATTGCTGTCCTCCGGTGCTGGTGTTACCCCCGGATCAAGGGTGAAGGTAATGTTGTTGTTTCGGCAGAGGTCAACATTGTTTTTGGTACTCAGAACCTGATTTTCATCCAAACGGGTGGCCTTCAGGTCGAAGCGGCAATTATCCGATCGTAATCCGGGGATTTTAAGGTCGCCCGTTTCCTGATCTTGGAAGGTATAGAGGTCGTCGCCTGCATCGGCGAGCAAGTCGCGGCTCCACGTTTCGGCCCCCGACTTGCGGGCATAGAGGTAAAAAATGGTTTCGCCCACTTGATTGGTAATGGTGATGGTGTCGCCGTCTTCGGTAGGCTCATCGGGCGTTTCTGGCTCATCGGGAGTCGCAGGTGTAACGCCATCATTCAGCGTAAATATAATTTTGGTATTCCGGCATAGATCCACATTGTATTTGGTGGAGAGGATTTCGGATTCATTCAGCCGTGTGCCCTTCAGATCAAATTTACAATTACCAGACCCCAGCCCCGGAATCACAAGCGCTCCAGACTCTTCGTTCTGGAAGGTATAGAGTGCTTCTCCCGCGTTTTCTAAAAGGTCGTTGCCCCAGTCATCGGTTCCGGCCTTACGCGCATAGAGATAAAAAATGGTTTCGCCCGTGTTGTTGGTCACGACGATCTGTTCACCATCTGCTGATATGACAGGAGGAGGAATAACCTCTTCGGTTTCTAAAGGTGTTGTACGTTTTTGCAGTTTTGGCGTTCGGCCTGTTTTGCTGAACGTTACCGTTTCGTTTTCGCAGAGGTCTATTTGCTGGTACGTCTTTATTTCGCCTCGGTCACTTAGCCCTTTTATTTGGACATCAAAGAGGCAATTTGAGGTAGAAAGTAATGGGAGTCTTAGGGTATAGCTTTCACCGTCCGAAATGGTGTTGGTCTCACCTTCAAGGTCTAAGAGGTCTGCCCCCCAATCGGGATCACCTTTGGGACGCGCATAGACATAAAAAATGGTTTCTCCGGTTTTGTTCTCAACTGTAAACTTTGGACCGGAGGCGGTCTCTTCAGGGTTTTCGTTAAGGTCTATGGCGGTGATGCTAAAGGTGTCGTCCTCGCAAAGGTCTTTATTTTCCCAGATAAAGAGGGTTTTCTCTTCCAAATCGGTTCCTTTGAGGTCATAATAACAGCCGCCTTTGAGTGGAATAAAAACTTTCTCGGATTCCTTGCCAGAGATCACTTGTCCTGCATCTAAAACATCCTCACCCCATTCGGATGCTCCGGTAGGACGGACGAAGAGGTAGAAAATGGATTGATCGGTATCATTGTCAAACGTAATGGTTTTTTTATCGCCACCGTTTTCATCACCAGCATCTGCCTCAATTTGGTTTTGTGCAGTGATATTAATCGTTTTATTCCGGCAAATATTGTGGCTTTCCACTTGCCACACCTTTTCGCCGCTCAGGTCTGTTGCACGGAAGGTAAAGGTACATGCGGTATTGTTTGCACCGTCAATTTTTATGGTGAAAGACTTATTGTTCTCCAATACCTGATCGGAGGCCATAAGGTCATCACTCCACTGGTCTGATCCATCTCCTTGATAACGGAGGTAAAAAATGGTTTCCCCTGTTTTGTTTGTAACAACAGCCGTTTTTTGCGCCAATAGCAATACAGGTGCAAAAAACAAGAGCAAAAACCAAATGGTGTGGGTTTTAAAACACTTCATAAGAGTCCTTTTTGCAAAATGATATTCTGTTATATTACGGTTATGTACAACCGAAACGAAGGCTATTTCCGAAAAGTCACAGAGGAATTACGGCACAAGTCAACATTGGTTAACGTCTTCAGAACCTTGGTTTTCTCCAATGCTGTTGCCTTGAAGTCGAATTTACACGTTGAGCGGCTAAACCCGGGAATATTCAATGAACCCGTTTCGCCGTTTTGGAAGGTGTAAAGGGTTTCGCCCGCACCTGCCAATAGGTCTTCGCCCCAATCACTCGAACCGGATTTGCGGACAAAGAGGTAGAAGATGGTTTCGCCGATCTGGTTGCTCACATTGATGGCATTTCCGCTGTTACTGTCTTGATTGTCATTGTTCTCGCTATTGTCTTTAAGAACCAAATCGATGTTGTTCATCGTACATAAATCAACATTGCGAGCGTCCACCAAAACCTTTGTTTGGTCTAAGGCCGTGGCTTTGATGTCGAATTTGCAGTTGTTACGGCTGAGGCCCGGAATCCGGAGTTGGCCACTTTCGCCATCTTGGAAGGTATAAAGTTCTTGGCCGGCCGTCTTTAACAAGTCATTCCCCCAATCATTGCTCCCACTTTTTCGGGTATAAAGATAAAATACGGTTTCGCCCAATTTATTCGAAACGGTGATGGTTCCCGTTACGTTCTGTGCAGCGTTGTTGGTATTTTGGGCATTTCCTTTTCTAAAAGTCACGGACGGATTATTACACAAATCCACATTACTAACTGTTGAAAGTACGTTAGACTCGTCTAAGGCTGTGGCCTTAAAGTCAAATCGGCAAGTTCCGTCGCCCAAGCCCGGAATCGCCAAGTCTCCCGTTTCACCGTCTTGAAAAGTGTAGAGATCTTGACCCGCACCCGCCAAAAGATCACCACTCCATTGACCAGAGCCACTTGGCCGGACGTAGAGGTAAAAAATCGTTTCTCCTACGCCATTTGTCACTTGGATGCTATTGCCAGAAGTGGTGTCTTGTTCGGGGGCAGCATCGCTAAAATTAGACTCATCGAAGGTGAAAACCCGTGTTTTACATACGTCGGCATCTTCGATGATCCACTCTAACCCAATTTCATCAAACGAGGTCGCAAAAAGATCAAAATTACAATTATCAGGCCCGGCATCTGGAATGGTAATCTTGATTTGATCACCATCCGCAAGGGCTTCAGTTTTCATCAGGGTTTCGCTCCAATCTACCGTTCCACGCTGTCGAGCAGACACCTCATTAATTTCATAACCTGTATCGTTTTTGATGGTTATTGTGCGTGCTGGCAATACAGGATTTGCTTGAAGCAGGGTCATACTCGCGGTAAAGAGTAGAAAGATGGTAATAAGATGTTTCATTGTGGTTTTGTGGGTTGTGGTTTACGGAAAGTGGGTGAGGTGCAATACAAAAACGCCAATACTTAAGTACGTTTATTATAACGTCAGTTCTAAAGTACTTTTATTAAACGACTTTTGGCGAAAGGTTGTTGTACGGATTTCTAAAACTGTACACCATCCCGATAATTTATTTAATCTGGACAGTTTTTTCGGCACATAAGTCCACACCTTTCATAAAGAACACTTCTTGGTCTTTAAGGTCTAACCCTCGAATATCAAAGCGACATGAGTCCGCAAGAAGTTCTGGCAGAACGATTTCCACCATTTCTCGTGGGGACAAGGCATTGTCTTCGGCAAGACGGTCACTTCCCCAAAGGCCATTGTCGTCCCCGCTGGGCCGAATATGGAGGTAAAAAACGGTTTTCCGCAACCGATTCTCGAACGATATTTTGGTGGCGGCATCAGGCTCTGGGTCAATTGGAAAAACCACACTTACCTCTGACGCATCATACATTTCCTCGGTGATTCTCAACTCCTTCTGGGTACAAAGATCAATGTCGCGAATGAGCCATACTGCACTGGCATCCATGTTGGTCGCTTTTACATCGAACCGGCAGGCGTTGTCCGGTGGTAATGGAACTTCAACCGTTTGGGATTCTCCTTCCACCACAAACTCTTGAGCGCCTAAAAGGTCTATGCTCCATTCTTCACCCTCCCGTGCAACGCGAGAAAATAAAAAATGTATGGTCTCCTTAACATCGTTAAAGACTTGAACGGGCGTGGTTGCGGTGTCGTCATCTAAGGATAGCGCATTAAGGCTTGCCTCCCCCATATCGTCCAAAGTAAGCACAATTTCCTTGTTTATGCAAAGATTTTGGTTAATTAGCGTGTATATATCCCCGTCCTCATCCAATGCCCGTACATTGTAAAGACAACCCTTTCCGGCGGAAAGGTCAAAGCTCCGGTCTCGATCTGTATTCATGGTCTCGTCTCCCAGCCGATCTTCGCCCCAACCGTCAGTTCCTTGATAAATATAAACCTCTTCCAAGGTAAATCCTGTTCGGTTTAGGAAACTGACCTCGCCCGGGCTTTGTATAGTCTCAGGTTCAGACAAAATCGGTTCGGAAGTGATGGAGACCTCGACTTGTGCAAGGTTGCCCAAACCTCTTTCGTGGTTTTTATTGATTTCAACTTCGGCATTTTCACAAATATCCACAGCCCATAATTGAAAAGTGTTTGATTTTGCCGTTTCGGCGAGGATATCCACCATACATATATTGCTTGGTTGCTCGACTTTAATCGTGATACGTTTCCCATGGGGCAAGTGTCCACTACTAAGTTTATTGGCTCCCCAAACGACATCTGGTGCAGAGACAAACAATGAGGTCAGGTCTCCTCCGGTTGCGTTAAGTATGGAAAGGGATTTATTTGTGGTTCCTTGGCTTTTTGCTATAGATGGGGTAATGGCCATCAGCATGATCAAGAAAAAGAGACGTTCTTTCATGGGGAGATTTTTTTGCCGATTTCGGCACGATGAACAGGATTTTCTGGCGGAATAACACACGCACGAGTTTGAAAGGGGTTCTTGGTTGCTCGACTAAGGTGCAATGTGCGAATAATACGGATAACCATTTCATAAGTAAAGGGTTGGTTCAAGGATTCTTCAAGCGACTGGCACAAACTTTTCGGTGTCATGTCAGTTTTTTTTTTGTTTTAATCCCATTTCTAACCGATATTATGTGTTTATTGGGTAATGGTTTTGTTTACTCGCGAGGGACACCCCCTACTGGCAAGGTGCGTCTAAACGGAAACCCATCCCACAGCGTCATGACACTACGTGTTCATGGCGCTTTTTGTATTATCCCCTATAAATAATTGACACAGCTTCTGTTTGGGATTCCGACCATTGGGTTTGTATTATAACGTTATTATTTTAGGGTCATAAGACCTCATTAATCATGTATTTTTGCCCTTTATGAATCGTCTTGCTTGGTTGTTGTTTTTTTGGTTGGGTTACGGAGTACCCCTTTCTGCACAAAGTTATGTTACGGCATTGCCACACGAAAGTGAAGGCATTATGGGGATGTTGCGTCGGTTCGAGTTACCCACAACACCAGAAATGGTTACACAATTCCGAAAGCTCAATAACCTAAAACCAAACGAAGGCGTCAAGATTGACAAAACCTACCGAATGCCTGTCCGACGGTATCGGTATAACCAAAAAAGTATCCGAACCACCTTAGGGATCACAGACTACAACCGAGCGCAGCGCATTGCCGATTACAACAACCGGATGACGGCAGAGGGTGTTCGTGAAGATGACTTCCTAACGTCGCTTTCGCTTTGGGTTCCGATACACGAGGCAAAAAACTTACGGCCTGCAACGACCGAACCAGAGATACGCATCCCACAGACGGCTTCCCCTCGTATTCAAGGCAATACGGCAAATTGGCCCATTTTCGGAAGCAAATATGCCGTCGTAAAGCGGAAAAATACACGCCTCGCTGGACGGGTGTACTATATAGATGCCGGACACGGCGGGCCAGATCCCGGAGCAACGGCTAAATTAGCAGACTTTGCAATGTATGAGGACGAATATGCCTACGATATTGCCCTGCGTTTGGCACGAAACCTCTTGCAACATGGAGCAAAGGTGTATCTCATCGTGCAAGACCCTAATGACGGTATCCGAGACGGTGCTTTTTTGACGCCAGATAAACATGAGGTTTTTCTAGGAAATGTAGAAATGGTAAACAATTTTGCAGATAGACTCCGCCAACGATCTGGAATTGTGAATGCGCTTTTCGAGCAGAATCCACAGGCAACCGCCCACCGCTTAATCTCTATCCACGTAGATTCACGTCAACTCAAGGACGTACCACAACCGATGGATCCGCACTTTTCTTATTTTTCCAGTAGTGATGAAGGGGCACGGCTTGCGAGAATCCTCTTTGAGGCCATGAAGCCGTATTATTCCACACAAGGCCGCACGTTTACCGGAACCATCGCCACACGAGACCAACTGCATATGTTGCTTTATCCCAAACCGATAGCCATCCTTGTTGAAACTGCCAATATCCAACATCCCGAAGATCAAGCCCGCCTCATGAAGTCGTCGTATCGTCAAGCTATTGCAGACCGACTTACCCTTGGGCTTTTGCAAGAATAAAAGACTCGGAGGTATAAAACAAAGGTAAACTCCAAATCCGAGCCCCCTCCCACCCAAAACCAGCACAATCATGGCTTTATTTGTAGATCAGAAATTTCAGGCGTATCGCACACATATAGAAGAAATCGTAAAAGACCTCCACAACCTTGCTTCGGAAGTGGGTTATCAAGAGTTACGTCAAACCGTAAGCGACCTCCGGAATCGGATCCACGAACCTTTCATGTTTGTAATCGTGGGCGAAGTCAAAGCCGGTAAAAGTAGTTTTATCAATGCTTTATTGGAAGCAAAAAAAGACATCTGCAAAGTTGCTCCAGCACCTTGTACCGATACCGTCCAACAAATCTTGTATGGTGAACATCAAGAAGTCGTGGTGGTAAATGAACACCTGAAAAAAATCTTTACACCAGAACCCATTCTACAGGAAATTGCGATTGTGGATACGCCCGGAACCAATACCATTGTGGCGCATCACCAAGAAATTACGGAACGTTTTATTCCAGCCTCCGATCTTATTGTCTTTGTATTTGAGTCAAAAAACCCGTACCGACAATCTGCATGGGACTTCTTTGATTATATCCACAGCGATTGGCGGAAAAAAATCATCTTCGTCCTCCAACAAAAAGACCTGCTAAGTGCAGAGGATTTGGCCATTAACAAACAGGGTGTCATTGATTTTGCCCTCAAAAAAGGGATTAAAAATCCGGTGGTTTTTACGGCTTCTGCCAAAATGGAACAAGAAGGGAAAGCCGAAGAAAGTGGTTTTACCGAAATTAGGGCCTATATCCGTGAAAATATTACGGGAGGAAAAGCACCCTATCTAAAACTCAGAAACAACATAAGCACCTCCCAAAACATCAACGATAAACTTGCTGCGGCCTTAGACATCCGCGTAAAACAATATGAGGCCGACGTCGCTTTCCGCGAAGACATCAAAGAAACGTTGGATAGCCAAACACGGAAATCAGGAAAACAAGTTACGATCTTGGTGGAAAACTTGGTCGCCGGATACGACAACATCACACGGCGCGTAGAGCAAGAATTGGAAGAAGGGCTTTCGTTCTTTACCCTGCTAAAACGTTCTGTGTCCTCCATTTTCGATTCGGATGCTTCGCCACAGGCATGGATTAAGCACATCAGTCGCAATTTTGAGCAGGACCTTCAAGCCGAAATGCGCCGTAAATTGGAGGAAGGCGTAGGCGATATTGCCGACCAAATCCAAACCATGGCGCGGTTGGTGGACATGAAAATCAAGAACAGCCAAACCGTCCTGAAAAACAACCACGAAATTTTTAGTGATATTGCCGAACGGCGTAGTACCGTATTGGCAGACCTCCAAAGCACGTTTACCACCTTTCTTAGCCGCTCCGAGAACTTTCGTGCCGATGGTCTTAGCGACCAAAATGCTTCTTTTTCCCCCAATATTGCTACCGGAAGCGGCTTGGCCATCATCGGTGTAATTCTCGCAACCGTCACTCAAGGCGCTGTTTTGGACATTACAGGCGGTTTATTGACCACCATGGGCTTGCTCTTCGCAGGCGTTACAGTGGGACTAAAACGCAAGCGGATCATGGACGAGTTCCGAAACGAGGTAGCACAAGGACGAACACAATTGGAAAAAGAGGTGCTTCAACGGCTTAGTTCGTACATCACTACACTCAAAAATCGGATTGATGCAAATTTTAACGACTTCGATGCCTTGCTTGAACAAGAAGGGCGCTCCCTTGCGCTTTTCACGACGAGACAACAAAACATCAAAAACCGATTGGAGGCATTAGACAAATCTTTTTAGTCCGTACTTCTTCGCTAAACGCTGTTCTGGACAGACGCACATACCAGATTTCGACAGACTTTAGCACCTGATAACCATATGAATTTACAAGACTTCCCGCTTAAAACCTTTGATAAAATTCGGTATAACGATACCGATCGCCAAGGACATGTAAACAATGCTGTTTTTGCTAGTTTTTTGGAGACGGGACGTGTGGAGGTCTTATATAGTTCGTCAAATCCAATTCTTTTACAAGGGACAAGTTTTGTAATCGCCTCCTTGAAATTGAATTTTAGAAGAGAGATTAATTGGCCGGGGCGTGTAGAAATTGGTACGGGTGTCACCAAAATTGGAAATAGCTCAATTGTTCTGTTTCAAGCATTGTTTCAAAGTGATCAATGTGTGGCGGATGCAGAGACTGTGATTGTACAGGTTTCTAACGCAGTAGGCTCAAGTTTGCCGCTGGGTCTTGCCGCACGAGATACGCTAAAAAAGTGGTTCCTCAAACCTTTTACCAATAGCTCCGTTGGCGAGATACCATTGTAGAAAACGTTTCTGAACGAACGACAGCGCACCATCGGGACAACATCTTCCTATCTTCAATCCGATACTTGAACCTGTTAGAAGCCAGTGACTTAAAGTACATCTGGGAAGAAATAAATTTAATTATAGAGCGCTAATTCGTTTAATAACCACAATATAAAACCAACCACTTATTTGTGTTAAATCAGGGCTAAAGCCTTTTATTTTTCGTTGGTCACACCTCCGCCCAAAATGGACGGCGTTAATGTAGCGTTAGGCGTATGTTTTTCCTGAATGCCTCCGCTCTATCTGACGGCGTTAAGAAGTGTTTGGGGTTGCTTGATGTTCCCAAAATAACGGGTGATGATGCCACATTTCCAGCTTGAATTTAACCCCTTGCTTTAGCTTGGGGTTGTCTTCAGCGGACTCCTCCCGCTGGCTTTAGCCATGAAAAAGAAGGCAAGTCGTTTAATACCATCAATTTTAAACCCGCAACTCGCGTAATAACAACACCTTAAAATCCATAACTCACATTGGTACTTTACCCCTAAAACGACAATAGCCCATCCCCAAACAAGAATAGGCTATTGAAAAATAATCGCATAAGGGCATTAGCCAATGTGCATTTGCAATTCCTCGCGGCGGTGTTTTTGCCGCAACTTACGAAGGGCTTTTTCTTTGATCTGGCGAACCCGTTCGCGAGTTAGGTTAAAGCGCTGACCAATTTCCTCCAACGTAAGGGGGTGCTCACGCCCAATACCAAAATAAAGGCGGGTGATCTCCGCTTCGCGGGGGTGTAACATGCTCAAAGCCCGTTCGATGTCAATTTTCAACGACTCATCCATCAGTGTTTCATCTGGAGAAAGGCTATCTTCATGTGGCAATACATCCAGAAGGCTGTTTTCGTCGTCGTCATTAAATGGGGCATCCATCGAAAGGTGGCGTCCTGTATGTTGCATGGCCTCTCGGATTTTTTCCACATCCACGCCCAACTCCATCGCCAATTCCTCGAAGTTTGGGGCACGTTCATGGATTTGCGCGAGCTTGGCACTCGTTTTCCGAATTTTGGAAATGGTTCCAATGCGGTTTAGAGGTAAACGAACCACACGGCTCTGCTCAGCCAATGCCTGCAAAATGGCCTGTCGAATCCACCATACGGCATACGAAATAAACTTAAAGCCCCGCGTTTCGTCGAAGCGCTGTGCCGCTTTGATGAGACCGTAGTTCCCTTCGTTGATCAAATCTGCAAGTGAAAGCCCCTGTCCCTGATATTTTTTGGCTACGGAAACCACAAACCGTAAATTGGCACGGGTTAATTCGTGCAAGGCTTTGCGATCGCCATCTTTAATTCGCCGTGCAAGTTCAACTTCTTTTTCGGGGGAAAGGAGCGGAATTTGGCCAATCTCTTGGAGATATTGATCCAACATTCGCTGCTGTCGTGGAACGTACATAATGGATTGTTCTGAACTATTTAGTGGGTGTAACAGTGATTATGGCGGTGTGTTGGTCTAAGCAGATGATTTATAAGGTAGATGATCTATTTCACAAATGATCTTTGAGGGCGGAATATGGTGGATGTAAGTCTGCTAATTTAAGGATTACCATACACAGTTACAAAAAGAGGAATACACCTTCATTAAAAACAAGTGACCTCATTGACGCCACAAACTTGCCCTATGTTCCGCTACACACTTAAAAACTTTTGTAAATATGTTGTTTTAATGCGTCTTTTATTTATTTTTTGCAAGTCACGCGGTTTATGATGCACGAAAAAACCGAATGTTTAATTTGAGAATGGCAAACCAGCACCCATTTTACATCCCAACCCAAAAAGGAATCCTAAAGCTTGGGCCAAAGGACAAGCCCATAGTGATGGGGATTTTGAACATCACGCCAGACTCCTTCTCGGACGGCGGCCTATATTTAAAAGTTCCAGCCGCCCTCAAACGTGCCGAAGTGATGCTACACGAGGGTGCAACACTATTGGACTTGGGGGCGGCCTCTTCGCGCCCCAAAGGACAAGTCTATGGGGACGGGGCAAGCGTATTGCCTGTTAAAACCGAACGTGCTCGGCTCATTCCAGTGGTAGAAGCCCTTGTGCGCCACTTCCCAGAGGCCATTTTATCCATAGACACCTTTAATTCGGAGGTCGCAAAAGCGGCATTGGAAGCCGGCGCAGATATATTGAACGACATTACTGCCCTCCGCTTCGACCCCAACATGGCCACTGTTGCGGCACAGCATAACGCCCCTTTAATCCTTATGCACGCTGTTGGACTGCCCGGCGAAATGCCCCACCACCTCGAAAACGTCGAGATTTTAGCCACTGTATGCGGTGCGTTGAAGACGGCCATCCAGAAAGCCCGCTTTGCTGGCGTTAAACACCTGATTACTGATCCCGGGTTTGGTTTTGGCAAGAGCCATACGGAGAATTTAGCCTTGATCAATGGGATTCCGTCACTTTTGGAATTGGGATACCCCGTACTTGTGGGCGTTTCTCGGAAAAGCACGATCGGTGCACTTTTGCAGAGAGAAGGCATACCGCTCCCACCAGAGCAGCGTTTGTATGGAACATTAGGAGTAACGGCCGTGGCCCTACAACGTGGTACAAAAATTATTCGTACACACGATGTTCGAGAAACAAAACAGTTCTTAGAACTTTTCTACTTAACCGAACTTGCATAATTATTCAAAAAAGCCCGTATGGGGTCTTTTTTTTGCAAAACTCAAGGACATATCCGAAAGAATTTGAAACATGACAACGCATGTTAAAAAAATGATACCAAAAATGATATTGTATGTTTTTAAGGTATCTTTTTTTGTATCTTTAGCACAGCAAAACAGGCGGCACAACCACATCACCAAAGTCGCTTGTGGAGAACCTTTCTTGTTCTTAATACCTTTCTCGAACAACATAATGGTGGGATTAGACAGGCAATGGTTCCTGTCTCTACAAACAAAGGCTTTCTCTTTTCTTGGGGAAAGCCTTTGTTTGTGGTCAAATTCATACGGCGGGAAGTTTGTTCCACTTCTCATTTAATCCCAAACTTCACATAAACCGAGAGTTGAATTTTGATTTTGCTAAATTGGATATCATCCTCGCCAGATACGGCATCCGCCACACCTGCGATGGATTCCATGATCCGATTTTGAACATTACTTAAGGGTGTAGGCGCATAGAGGTCACGTTCCTGTACCACAAGCGGTTTTCCTGTTTGTTCGCCAATAGCGGCCAAGAGGTAATCGGCTTTTGCTTTAGCAGCTTTTATGGCTTGAATACGCACCTCGCGTCGGAGTTCATCCATTTTGGAATGATATACCCGTACAACATTGGCTTCTGTAATGGCAATCTGGTCTAATGCCTCGAAGAGGTTACCAAGTGTAGGGGCATCATTCAGTTTAAGTTCATAGTCCTTTCGGGTAATAACGTCCTTGGTTTTGCGGCTAACTCGGATATATCCCGCATTTGCACCTGCCACCGAGAGTTGATCCAGACCAATGTTCAAGCGGCGTAGCGTGTCTTTGAGCTTTTCTTCTTGTGCCTCGATAGTCACTTTATTCCGGCCTTCAAAGCGTTCGCGGAGGGTAATCGAAACGTAAATCTCATCTGGAACAACCTCTTTTTCGGCGGTTCCGGTGACGTCAATGTATGGAACTTCTTCGATTTTGCTTTGACCAAAGGCCGGCAAAAAAGCAACAAACAAGAGGATAAGGAATTGTTTTTTCATGGCTTTATGGATTGATAATGAATGATGATATGTGCAACGCACCCATAAGGTACAACGAACAACCACAAAGGGTATTGTATGCTGTGGGCAATAGCTTATTTTATCCCATTAACGAAGCGCAGAGACATCAGCAAACAACTATAATAATACCAACTGGTATGAGACTCTTTTACCCAAAGTTACTTTTGCTACCCTTCTTGTTCTGGGGAATTTCGTGTACGGGAAGCAATACCCATCAGGCGGAGCGAATGCCCAACATCATTTATATCATGGCCGATGACCTCGGTTATGGGAGTTTGGGGAGTTATGGCCAGAAGCTGATTCGGACGCCACATTTGGATCAAATGGCACGAGAGGGCCTTCGGTTTACGCGGTTTTATGCTGGTAGTACGGTTTGTGCCCCTTCGCGGAATACACTCCTTACGGGACTTTCGACCGCAAGATCACTGATTCGTGGCAATCAGGAGTTCGGTGGATTTCTTGACGATGAGGAGCGTGGTCAATACCCACTGCCGCCGGGGACGGAAACCTTAGCCCGCTTCCTGCAACTGCACGGTTATGCGACGGGACTTGTTGGGAAATGGGGATTGGGAGGACCACAATCCACTGGGCTACCGAATCTGCATGGATTTGATTTTTTTTATGGGTATTTAGACCAAAAACAAGCCCATAATTTTTACCCATCTCATTTTTGGCGCAACCAAATATGGGAGGCGACACGCAATGGCTATTTTAGCCCACATCAAAAACTGAAAGGCGATCCTTCGGATGCACGTGCTTACGACTCGTTTACGGGTGTAGATTATGCCACTGACCTGTTTGGCGAAGAAGCCTTGCAGTTTATTCAGCAGCACCGCACAAAGCCATTTTTTCTGTATTTACCCTATACCGCCCCACATTTGGCCTTGCAAGCACCAGAGGATGCGATTGCAGAATATGACGGGGTCTTTGACGAAACAGCGTACATAGGCGATAAAGGATATTTACCACACCCCAAGCCAAAAGCAGCCTATGCAGCCATGATCACCCGAATGGACAAGCAAATTGGGCGAATGATGCAAGTCCTTAAAAATCTAAACTTAGACCAAAATACGCTTGTCATTTTTACCAGCGATAATGGGGCAAGTTTTAAAATGGGTGGCTTCGATCCAGATTTCTTCACCGCCAATGGCGCACTAAGAGGGTATAAACAAGACCTCTTAGAAGGCGGTATTCGGGTCCCTTTTATAGCACGGTGGCCCGGCAAAATCGCACCCAATACCACGACAGACCACATCAGTGCGAATTGGGATGTTTTTGCAACAGTTGCACATCTTGTCGGGAAGCCATTATCGAACCAGCAAGAAGGGGTTTCTTTTCTCCCGACGCTCCTCAACAAGGGTATACAAGCCGAGCATGATTGGCTTTATTGGGAATTTCCCGAAGTTAAAGATGGCATTCAGGCAGTGCTATGGGGGAAATGGAAAGGCATCCGAACTGGCTGGTTGAAAACTCCAGAGGCTCCAATCGAACTCTATGATTTAACCAATGATCCTGCCGAGCGGAACAACATTGCAGCCGATCATGCTGATGTGGTGGCACACCTCAAAACGTTATTTGCAAAAAGACAGGTGGCCCCACTTCCCCATTGGAATCCAGTTTACTGATCGGAATCCAGTTTACTGATCGGCTTGGGAGGCTCTTTTTGTTGGGTTGCTCTATCGCGGAGGTATCGCCTAAGCGAAAGCAATCCGGCGACGGCCGCACCTACGATAAAATCTTGGCTATTGAGGGGCCGGCCTCTCATCAGAACGCCCAATAAAGAGGAAAGTCCCAAAAAGATGGCATACACCACCACAAAGTGAATAACAAGCGTTTTAAAAGAAGATTTTGGCATTCGGAAACCATGCTAACGGATGAAGAACTTGCCTAAAGATAGTACTTTTTTCCAAATCGGCGGCGAGTCTATCAAAGCGAATGAAAAAATTTTGAGCCAAATTAAACTTGTGGGGGTTTGCTCGACGGCATCTTGCCACCTATTAACTTGACACATTTTTGTAATACCTCAATTCAACAAGCATCATACATTCCAAATCGCAGCAATCAAGCCCCGACGGACACATACAGTTTTAGATTGGAAGCGTTTTGTCCGAAACAGTAGAAGCATTGAGTAAATATGTAACGAAAACAATGGATTTAACCAATGAGCAACTCAAATTAATGGTCGTACCAACAGATAATATGCAGTGAATAATTTCACTTATGAAGAGAATTTTCTACGTCAATCAAGTGATTTATTTCCTTTTAAGGTGGCATTGTTTTTATGTAAACTATAAAAGTATTTCCACCGCCTTTACGCCCTTAAACCATGGAGAAATATCTCATGAAAAAAACATTCTTCTTTTTGATGCTGTTATTTGCCTTAACAATCAACAGAACCCAAGCCCAAACACCACACATCGAGGTAGCACCTTGCTTGGAATATTGGGTTTTTGCAAATCCTTCAGACCCAAACCAGTGGGGTGAGGTCTGTATGAATCCTTATCTCGGTGATCCAGCGAACGGGTCAGCTACCCAAGAACAACGCGAATACTATAAAAAAACCAAACCTAATCATTGTTTTATTGGTCGAATTTTTAGCTATGAAAAATTAGTCCGCTGGCGGGAATATTGGATGATTTTGAATAAAGGAAAACTAAATTGCTACTCAAATTACTTTATAGACAACGGGGTACGCTATGAGGTTCCACCTATTATGTCTAAAGGAAAAGATTGGTTAGATGACATCGCAATCCCAATTGATATTGACCATATTAAGGCGAAATTAATAGATGGGGAACTTGTCTTATCTGGCTTTCCGGAATCAATTTCTGTTCTTGAGTTTAGCAAAAACAAGGCCATTATTACGTCTCCTAAAAGTGCCGTTATTATAAAAAAAGGTCAGTATCTACTACACAACGGAGAAGTAACTCTGGGCAAATTGATAAGCCTACAAAGCCCGACACACCAATATGGAAAAATACAGGATAACTTGCTTGATGCGGGTTACAAAATTGACTTTAAAGAGGGTGTATATCGTCTTTTTGGGCCGGGCGGGGAAGTAGAAACAGATTTGCCGATTGTAGAACTTGTAATGGAATTTGAGAATCGGTACGGCATAGTTACACCAGTCGGCGATGAAATCCTTAATCTTGTAGAAATCATTGTGGATGAAATCTTATGGGGCATTGTTAATCCGACCGGAGAAGAGTTGTGTGGCATCGTTACGCCTGTTGGGGAAGAGGTCGTTTCAATCGTAGAAATCGTTGTAGATGAGATATTGCTCGGTATTGTCAGCCCAATTGACGTTGACCTTGAAATCGTTAATCCTTCAGGAGAAATTGATGTAAATATCATTGACATCACTATAGACGATGTTCTCATAGGAATTGTACCTCCAGTTGGAGATGAGATAGCCAACGCGATTATCAATCCAATTGAAGACATTCCCATAGATCGCATTGGAGATGCAACGAACCCCACTTCAGCGACGGAGGTGCTTACAACGTCCGCCTATCCCAATCCGTTTAACCCAAGCACGCAACTGAGTTTTACCCTACCACATGCTGCAACCGTCCGCCTCTCGGTATTTGATTTACAGGGAAAAGAGGTCGCAAAATTGGTAAATGGTACGTTTAAAGAAGCAGGAAGCCACCAAGTACAATTTGATGCCGGAAATCTACCAAGTGGCGTCTATTTTTACCGAATTGTGGCCGGAAATTTTGTCGCAACAAAACGAATTCAGTTGCTGAAATAGCTTTTACCTAAGTCAAGGTAACACGAAAGGGTGTGTTTCCCGCATGGGCGCACCCTTTTTGATTGTGATTTACGCCACAAAAAACACCTTTAACCAGCCATCTTTAAAACTCCAGTGTTTCATTTTATAATAGCTCAAGAACTGCGGAAGCAAATAGTTCCGGCGCTGATGTCCAGCTTGAATCACCAGTTGGTCGCCAAATTGCTGAACACTTACATTGGCATCGGAGGCCGGCAAGCGAATTTCTAAGCGGTATCCGTTCTCTTCGTTGACCAGCCGATAGGTCGGCTCGGAAAAAAAGACTTGTGTGGGCGAGGCATCTCCGTAAAGTGAGTCGGCAATTTGTTCTAACCGCTCCAAGCCAAAGACCTCCTCACCCAGATGTGGTACTTTGAAAATGGGTAGTGGCTCAAAGCTATTTTCTATTTCTGCGAGGTATTTTTGTTGGGCAGCCAAGTACTTTCCCCAAACGGCGTCGGATGATTCGGGCAAAACACGGTTCACCAAAATGGCATCCACACCGTATCCATACAACTGGAGATAGGTATAAGCACGACGTGCTTCATTAATGACCATACGTTCTGGATTCGCCACAATACGCATACTGGTTATGGCAGGATTGGCCAAGATTTTTTGAACTTTTTCCAACTTTCCGAACATGGCATCCAATTCTTCCACGCCTTTATCTAATGGGACTCCCGTAAAGGTATTGACGGCTTTGCCAAAAAGTTGTACCGCAGAACGCTGAAACGGGAAGGCTTTGGTAAGCCACCATTGTGTTACTTGGGGGAGGCTTAGCAAGGTCAGTGTCTCACCAGTGGGTGCGGAATCCACCACAATGACTTCGAAATCTCCATCGCTATAAAACTGATCCAACCACAACAAGGTAGAAGCCTCCGCCATGCCCGGTAATGACGCCAATTCTTCGGCAGCAACATCCTGAACGCCCTGCCATTTAAACAAAACCAAGAGCATATGACGAAGGTTCTGCCAGTACTTTTGCATGGAGTAGTACAAATCCACCTCTTGTGCCCACAAGTTTTGGGCAATAGACACAGGCTCTGGACCAAGTTTCACATCCAAGGCATCGGCAAGGCTGTGTGCGGGGTCGGAGGACAAAACGAGGGTTTTTTTGCCTTCGCGTGCCGTTTTTAAGGCTGTTGCAGCGGCACAGGTCGTTTTTCCTACACCACCTTTTCCCGTAAATAGCAATATTCTTTTCGTCATAAGGTGTTTTTTTGTTACGCACCATCATGCACGGTTATACCGGATCACTTGAGGATCAGGCAGAAGTAGGACTTCGTCTTCTGGGCGTCGTTCTTCGGATCGTTCGGGCATGCGCTTTGCGGGTTGTTTTAGCAGTTGCGCTACGGGTTCTCGTAGTTGTTGAGGCCGTTTTTGCGGTTTTGTGGGCTGTTGCTCTTGTTGGTTTGTTGGTTTTTGTTGTGGTACTTTTTCGTCGGACGGATTTGGTCTGAGCGGTTTTACGGACGGTTCTTCGTTTTTTGGATGGATTTTCGTTGAACAAATCCTCTTTTTTCTCAATCAGAAAGTCCGCAAATTGTTCGGCGGTAATCACCAGACGGAGCGGTAACAAGAATGGCAAGCTGTTATATGCCTCCATAAGCAAGCGTTTGAGAACGGCATTGCTCACGTCTCCGGCTGTTCCGCCTGTTTTTTCATTTAAAAATGCTCGAATCTCACCTATGTAATGCAAAACAGTACGCATAAAATATTACCCTTTCTTAATTGATAGTCGTTCCTGTTTCCAATCCCCTACCTGCTTCTTGGTTCCATCAAAGTTGATCCCCACCGCTACCACCGATCGCCCTTGGTGCAGATACGGAACCGCATAACCTTTTGCATGGATTTGGGCAAGCGCTGCCTCCGCACTTTCGTTTAGCTTAAACTCCAAAATGTATGTATGCGACTGCGTCTGAACCACCATGTCCGTCCGGCCACCGGCGCAGTGAACCTCCACCCGTGTATTGATGCTAAGTAATTGGAAAACAATGAACAATACAGCATGATAATAACGCTCCTGATCGGCGATAAACAGGTTGTACGGGATCCCCGAAAAAATCGTATTGATCCCAGAAACCACCTCCTCCAACGCATTCGCCTCGAAGTGACGCGCCATACGAACCACCACCGGACTCGACAATCCCGCACGTTCTCCTCCCTGAAACCAGTTCAGCAGGTGTAAGTACATCGCCTGACGTACTTCCTCGTTTGGATAACCAATCTGATAAAGACCGTCCTCCGTAACAGACTTCACCGTCAAAAAACCCGCTTGAAACAAAAGCGTTCGGATTGGAAGCTCGTAAATACTTGTCCCTTCAAAAAAATCTTGACCAACCTCAACCAATTCTAAATCCACCTCGTGCTTCTCCTCAACCATACGACGAACCACCGACGAGGGTACGCCCGTTTCTATCCAATAATTTGAAAATTGACCGCGTTTTAAAAAGCTAAGCGTCGAAAACGGATTATACACCCGCGTTGTGCCGTCCCATGAATAACCATTATACCAATAACGCACCTGAGCCAGCCAAGCATCATACGACATCCCTTTTTGGGTTGCCAACTCTTGGAGCCTATCGCGAAAATAGGTTTGAAGTTCCGCTTCTGTAATTCCAACCCCATCTACAAAGTCAGGAGAAAAGGTAATGTCTTCTAAGTTATTAAGTGAGGAAAAAACAGATACTTTGGCAAATTTAGAGACGCCCGTCAAAAACACAAACTCCAAATATGGCGAGGCGGGTTTGAGTACACCATAAAATCCCTGCAAAACCTGCTGATGATCCGCCAAAACGACTGGATCATCCAGAAAATCTAATAGGGCTTTATCGTATTCGTCTATCAAAACAACCACTCGCTGACCCGTTTGGCGGTATAGCTGAAAGATGAGTTCTTCTAATTGAGTACCAGCAGATGTCTCGGCAATCGCTATCCCATGTAACAACGCTTGACGTTTTATTAATCCAGAAAGGGCTTTTTCTAAACCATCTTGGCGATACGAAGTCGCATCCAAACTGATGTGAACCACCGGATGCCGCTTCGACCAGTCCCACTTATCATAAATCCAAAGACCGTCAAAAAGAGACTTACGGCCCTCAAAAAGTGCTTTTAGCGTCGAAACCAATAGCGACTTCCCAAAACGACGTGGGCGGGAAAGGAAAAAATATTTGCCACCCGACGACAATAAACGATATATATGTGACGTCTTGTCCACATAAACCATACCATCCTCTCGCAAGGACGGGAAATCTTGTTCACCTATCGGATAACGTAGTGACATCGGTTTTTAGCAAAAGAGAATGTGTTAAGATAACGCATTCTAAGGCGTAATGATTAGGATTATAGGTACAATAAATTGAACGCCATGCGGCTATCTTGTTCCGCGAAATAGCCGATAAAGCCATCAGCGCATCATTTCAATTAGGTAATTAAGCTCATCAACCTACAATTTTTCCTTATCTTAATCGTTCCGGTGTTGCGCCCCCTCGACTCAATTTTATCCGGAACTTGTTCTAAAATACAACACCATGAGAACCTTTACTTTTCTCCTTTTGGGCTTTTTTGTCTCAACAGTTAGTACCATGTCACAACCGCTATCCAACGATTTTTATCGTGAAAATTGGAAACTTACCGAGAAGTTTTTGGAAAATGGCCAGTACAGATCGGCGTATGATCTTGCAAAAACCATTACAGAACGTGCAAAGTCCGATCAAAACACCTCAGAGTTTATCAAAGGGTTGATGTTCCGCACCCGATTTGTCCAATCATTAGAGGAAAAAACCTTTAACGATGCGATGAATGAGGTGCGGGGCGAGATTGCAAGCGGCTTACCCAATATTAAACCCGTCCTGCACTCTATTTATGCTGAAATGATTTGGAACCACTACCAACAAAATCGTTGGCGGTATATGAATCGTACCACAACGGAGGGGTTCCAAGAAACTGATATCGAAACATGGGACTTGCGCAAGATTTTGACAGAGGCAAAAACCCATTTCCGTGCCTCGGTTGCCAATCCCAACGCCTTGCAACAGCTGCCCATTGGCGTATTCAATGCGGTTGTACATCGTCAAGGTAATCCAGATGTGCGCCCAACGCTCTATGACTTTATTGCGCACCGTGCCCTTGCATTTTTCACCAATACCGAGGCCGGGCTATCGGATCCCAAAGAACGATTTGCCATTCGCGATAAAAAATGGTTTGCCACCGCACAAGAATTTATCCAGTTGCCCCCACTCCCAGATGATGCCCTCGGCGCAGATGCTCTACGTTTATGGCAGGATTTAACCAGATTCCATCTGAAAGACACCGACCCAAGCGCGTTGATTGACTTGGAGGTGAACCGGCTGGTCTTTGTCCATAGGCATATCTTTACTGCCGATAAAGACCAACTTTTTGAGAATGCCTTAACCTACATCACCCGTACCCACAAGCCGGAGGCCATAGCAGAAGCCTATTACGAATTGGCCCAACTTTATAAGAATCAAGGCCATACGTACAAGACCAAAGACCCTTCCCAAATTCATAAATGGAAAAACAAAGAAGCCCTCTCCACCTGCGAGATGGTGATGCGGCAATTCCCAAACACGCGGGCGGCATTGGCATGTGCATCGCTTAAGGCTGAAATCACCACACAGTCTATCGAGATTTCTGTTCCGGAGTTTACCGAACCTAACCAGCATTTTCCGGCAAGTATCTCCTTTAAAAATACAAAAATTGCCTTCCTCAAAGCAGTTCTCGTTCCCGCCGATCAATGGATGTTGCTCAAAACAGACTATGAGGCTTACAATCGCTTCGCCACTAAAGCCCGCAAACAAAAAGGCGCTATTTTTGCAAGCCAGAAACTCCCAGACGATGGTGATTTGCAAACCCACATCACCGAGGTTGCCTTCCCAAAACTTCCCGCCGGATTGTATATGTTGCTGGTATCTGCCCGTGAAGATTTTTCGGACGCCACCGCCCGCGAAGCAACAACACTTATCTCGGTTTCAGACATTGCTTTAGTGAAGAGAAATATAGAAAACAACAGCCTGCTCCGCTTCTCGCACCGCTCCACCGGATCACCATTGGTGGGCGTAGAAATTGCTCGGTTCAGAATGTCTCGGAACGGCAAATCTGGTACCTTGATCGGTACGCAAAAATCGGATCAGAATGGCCAAGCAACAATTCCACAAGAAAAAAGCAATTACGAAAACCGTTATTACTACCGCTATGCCTATAATGGGCAAATCTTGTTTGAAGGTATGGACTACCGGTACTACGGCTATTATCCTAATTACCAATTTTCCGACCAAGTTCGGACGCATCTTTTTACGGATCGCAGCATCTATCGCCCGGGGCAAAAGGTGTATTTCAAGGCCATTCACCTTTCGTCCACAAAGGAAAATGACTGGAACGTCGTGGCCGATCAAAAGCTTACGGTATTACTTTTTAATGCCAACAACGAAAAAGTAGCCGAGATTGAGCAGACCACCAACGAATTTGGCACCATTTCGGGTGAATTTACCTTGCCAACCGGTGGTCTTACCGGACAATTCAGGCTTCAGACCGAACATGGGAGAGCCTACATCTTGGTAGAGGAATACAAACGCCCACGCTTTGAGGTTTCTTTTAAACCCATAGAAGGTACACCAGCTTTAGAAGAAGAAGTGGCTGTTACCGTGGCTGCCAAATCGTTTTCGGGAGCAAACCTCAGCGATGCAACGGTTTCATATCGCATAACACGAGGTGCAGAACTCCCCCCTTGGAGCTGGTGGCGCTACTGGTGGAATCCCACACCACCTATAGAAATTGCACAAGGTGAAGGCAAAACGGATGCCAATGGGAACTTTGTGATCCGCTTTAAGGCACAAGCAGACCCATCCCAAGATCCAAAAACTGAACCTATTTTTGTCTTTAGCATTGAGGCCAATATCACTGACATTACCGGAGAAAACCACCGCGACGAAACGGAAGTCCGCATCGGATACAATTCGCTTACCCTTAATGCCGATATTCAAGAAATACAATCAGTTAGCGATTTGAATAAATTAACCATAAAGGCACAGAATCTGAATGGACAAGCCATTCCCACAGCTGGACAAGTGACTATTACCCGTCTTAAATCGCCGGACAGGGTGCTTAGAAGTAGAACATCGGGGCGCGTGCCCGATGTGCAAGCCATGAACGAAGCCGAGTTTAAAAGGCTCTTGCCACTTGATCCATTTGGCGATGAAGGCGAAATGCGAAATTGGAAAGAAGGCGAAAAGATAACGAGTTTACCTTTCGATACGGGTAAAAATGCGTCTATAGAGCTAACCTCACTACGGTTACAACCGGGGGCATACCTGATTACCCTAACGGCCAAAGACCCACAAAACCGTCCGGTAGAAACCCGTCAAATAGTCACATTGTACAATGAAGCCGCCCAAACCCCGCCATTACCCCAATCATTTTGGCACCGCCCGCTTAAAACCAATGTTCAACCCGGCGAAAATGCTTCCTTCCTGATTGGCGCCGCCGGAAAAACACACGTTTTATTTGAAATAGAGCACAAAAGTAAAATCATTTACTCGGAAGTCATTGCTTTGCTGGGCAACCAAGTGGTCAAAACCATCCCCATCAAAGAAGAACACCGAGGCAATCTGGGATACCACCTCTCGGCCATTCGCGACAACCGAAGCTATACCGAAAGCCAAAACATTGAGGTTCTATTCTCCAACAAAGACCTCAAAGTGGCCTTCGAGACTTTCCGAAACAAGCTATATCCAGGGCAAGCAGAAGAATGGCGGCTTAAAATTGCGGGGGCAAAAGGTGAAGCCGTTGCCGCCGAAATGGTCGCCGCGATGTACGATGCCTCGCTTGATGAATTTAGAGGGCACGGCTGGTGGATGAGCCTTTGGAATTATAGCAGTCCACAATTGGGCTGGGGAAGCACTTTGATGGGGACAACAAGTTTTGCATGGAGCCGCGCTACACCCGCTATGTACGCACCAGATCGGGCATACGACCTCTTTGGGTTTGATGATGACCATGAAAAGTTAGGAGATTGGCCAAACTTCCAAAATGCTGTTTCTGGAGCAGCTAATGCTGGAACCATATCGGGAACGGTTTACGATAGTAGCAACAAAAAAACCCTTGCAAATGCTTTGGTCTTGTTGGAAAATACGTCCTTTAGAACCAGAACCGACAGCAAAGGGCAGTTTAGCTTTAATCAATTGGCAGCCGGAAGTTATGTAGTACTGGTAGCCCACCCACAACACAAAACAGCCCTAACCCCCATAACCCTTCATGCGGAAAAAGGAATAAAACTAACGTATAAATTAGATTCGACAAACAATGATATGGAGGTTTACGATAATGTAGGAGGCAGAGACCGCACGAGAATTTTATATATGAAATCGGCTCCCGTTCCGGTATCAGCTTCGGCAGCCGGCGCTCCGATGGCAGATATGGTTGCAGCCGAGGCTGCACAAGAAGAAGGTCCTCCGCCTCCACCTGCTCCCGGCGGTCAGACGAACAAACCACAAGAAGGAACTACCAAGCCGAAAAATGACCTTGGTGACGTAAAAGCGCGTACCAATCTGAATGAAACCGCCTTCTTCTTGCCGCAACTTCGCACCAACGAAAAAGGCGAGATTGTGTTAGCCTTTACGATGCCAGAAGCCCTTACCCGTTGGAATCTATTGGGATTGGCACATACCAAAGACCTCCGTATTGGGCAAATCCGCGAAACGGTGATTACGCAAAAAGACTTGATGGTTACGCCAAATGCACCACGTTTCTTCCGCGAAAATGACACCATTACTTTTACGGCAAAGGTGGACAACCTCTCGGCGCAAGACCTCAACGGCCAAGCCCAATTATTCCTCTTTGACGCCCTCACCAACCAACCTTTAGACAACAAGTTTGGTAATACGAAGCCACAACTGGATTTTTCCGTCCAGAAAAATGGTAACGCCTTGCTAACTTGGTCGCTGAAAGTTCCCGAGGGTATTTCTGCCATAACCTACCGCGTTGTCGCCAAAGCAGGCACATTTACCGATGGCGAGGAAGCCGCTCTTCCGGTCTTGACAAACCGCATGTTGGTAACAGAATCGCTACCGCTCCCCATTCGTAATGCCGGAGACACCCGCTTTACCTTCGACAAACTCCTTAACCACACCTCGCCTACCCTGCGACACCAATCACTTACCATAGAGTTTACACCAAATCCCGTTTGGTATGCGGTTCAGGCCATTCCGTATATGATGGAATATCCGTATGAATGTGCCGAACAAACCTTTACCCGATTCTATGCCAATGCCATCGCCAGTCATCTCGTAACCAAACAACCCAAGATTCAAGAAATTTTCCGTCAATGGCAAACAACCGATAAAGAGGCTTTCCTCTCGAACTTAGAAAAAAACCAAGAATTAAAGTCCGTTCTTTTGGAAGAAACGCCCTGGGTGTTCCAATCCAACGACGAGCAAGAGCGCAAAAAACGCCTTGGCCTGCTCTTTGATACGGCCCGCATGGCACGAGAATTGGAAGGATCCATGCAGAAACTCCGTGAAATGCAACTCTCTAATGGCGCTTGGCCCTGGTTTAAAGGTATGGAACCCAGCCAATGGGTGACACAACACATTGTTTCCGGCTTTGCACGCCTCAAACAACTGGGGGTTTACGACGCCATGTCCACCGAGGCAAAAGACATGGTAACCCGTGCCGTTCAATATTTAGACGAGCAAAATCGAAAAGACTACGATTGGATTGTGAAAAATGGCAACTTGAACAACGACAATCTTAGCTACTTCCAGATTTATCACCTTTATACAAGAGGGAATTTCCGCAATATAGAGATGAACAGCAAACAAAAAGAAGCATTCGATTACTTCTTTGGTCAGGCAAAAAAATACTGGCTTGCAAAGTCTATCTATATGCAAGGGATGCTTGCGATTGGTCTAAACAACTATGGCGAGACGGAAATTCCAAACAAAATCGTGGTTTCGTTACGCGAGCGGAGCATCAACAACAAAGAAATGGGGATGTACTGGAAAGGAGAATCCGGTTATTGGTGGTATCAAGCACCCATCGAGACCCATGCCTTGATGATCGAGGTTTTTCATCGGGTAGCAAACGACCAAAAAGCCGTAGAAGACCTTAAACTATGGCTGCTTAAGCAAAAACAAACGCAGGACTGGAAAACCACAACTGCTACCGCGAATGCCGTCTATGCCCTACTCCTACGCGGAACCGACCTTTTGGCGCAACAACAAACAGCCAAAATAACGCTTGGTAACAAAGTCTTAGACCCGCAAACCGATGCCTCCATTCGCTCGCAAGCCGGAACTGGATACTTCAAAACTACCATTCCAGCCTCCGAAATTAAACCGGAAATGGGTCGTATCACCGTTAATAAGACCGGAACGGGTGCTGCTTGGGGAGCCGTATATTGGCAGTACTTCGAACAACTCGATAAAATAACACCTGCCGCGACGCCACTTAAATTGGAACGGGTCTTGTCTTTGGAAAAGAACACACCCAATGGCCCGGTTCTTGCCCCCATTACTGCCACAACGCCCCTCAAAGCCGGTGACCGCATCAAAGTTAGGTTGGTCTTGCGTGTAGATCGGGCGATGGAGTACGTTCACCTGAAAGATATGCGTGCGTCCGGTTTTGAACCCGAAAACGTGTTAAGTGGATATCGGTATCAAGGCGGATTGGGATACTACGAATCCACCCGTGATGCCGCTACCAATTTCTTCATCGGCTGGATGAATCCGGGTACCTATGTTTTTGAATATGCCCTCCGTGTAACCCATGCGGGCGATTTCTCGACGGGTATTACGAGCATCCAGTGTATGTATGCCCCCGAATTTGCAAGCCATTCGGAAGGTGTTCGGGTTCAAGTCCGTAATTGATTAGGTAGATTCGACAAAAAAGCCGTTTATTTGCGAATAGGCGGCTTTTGACATGATTCCGCCATGATTTTGCAAATAGCTTTCCGTACATTCCGACAACCTCCTTCATTCACCAATTTCCGACTTCCATGAAAAAAGTACTTTTCCTTTTCCTTCTATTTATGGCGCCGTGGACCTACGCCCAACGTGGTGGCGCACCTCCCGACTCAGCCACCGTTATGCAACGCACCCTCGACCAAGTGGAACAAATGAAAACCAAACTTTCTTTGACCTCCGAGCAAGCAACCGCGTGTTTGGAAATCTTGAAAGGTGCTACTTTAGAGCGGATGGCGCTCATGAAAAATGGCTTTGGTGGCCCCGGTATGCGCGAAGCCTTCCAAGAAATGCGTGAAAAAACCAACGCCGCACTTTCCAAAGTCTTGAATGAGCAGCAAATGGCGAAATATCAGGAGATGTTGCAAGAAATGAGGGGTCAAGGTGGCGGAAGGCGGGGCGGACAATAACGGAAAAGAGCAAGAGGGTGTAATTTGTCACCCTCTTTATTTTTCTAGACGTTGGTATGCACTCAACAAGACCTTCTCGGCAGTCGCCCAACCATACTTTTCGCCCGTAACAAGGGCATTTTGTGAGGCTTTTTCAAACGCTGCTGGATGATCCAACCAATCCTGCACTTGACGAATTACAGCGGCAGTATCGCCATAGCGAACGGTTTTCCCCAAATCGTTTGTTTCCACCCACTCCCGCCAAGTTGTTATGTCGGTACAAATCAATGGCAAACCCTCGATGGCATATTCAAAAAACTTGGTTGGAATAGGCCACCACTCATGCGGCTCCATTAAACACAAGCCTATATGTGCCAAACCCACCTGCTCCTCAACTTTGCTATGGGGCAAATAAGTATCCCAGCCATGTAATTCAAGTGTACCCGCTTTAAGCACCTCTGAAAGTTGTGGAGCCACAGCTTCCCGTTCTGCTGAATTAATACACATCCCCGCCCAGACAATTTTCCAAGGCAATTTTTGTCGAGATACTTCATGAGCGAGTGACACCAAAAAATTCAACCCGCGCTTTAAGCCCAATACACCTGTATAAATTAACCTGACGGGTTCTTCTATTTTTTTTACGGACTTCTTGGCCTGCCTAATGGGGTAATTATCCACCAAATAAACTTTATCAGTATAATCTTTTAAAAAATAACTATAAGATGAACTAGCGACAATTAATGCATCAAATTCTTTAAATCCTTTTTTTTCCAAAATACGGATTAATATATTCTCAGGGAATTTATTTTTTACAAAATAATCTTCGTGTATATCATAAACAACCTTATATCCCCTTCTCTTTTTCATCCATAATACAAGAGGGATTAATTCTGGATCGTGAAAATGCAAGACCTCTGGACGAAGTTTTTTCACCTTGGTCAACACTTCCTTCCAAAGCAATAACCGTGTAAAACGCCCAGAAGTCGGCGTCAATCCGACAACAGAAACCCCATCTAATACTTCATTACGCGGATGTTGCGCAACCAAACTCACCTCATAACCAGCCGATTGTAATGACGGAATCTCTTTGTAAAAAATACGTGGATCACCTAAACGGTGGACCGTTGTAAGGTGTACAACACGTGCTTTATTTTCTAAAGACATGACCGGAGAATCTCAATAATTCGTTCAACTTCAGCATCACCCAAACTTGGATGTAATGGGATACTTAATGCACTTTGGTAATACTTTTCAGTATTCGATAAATTGTGCATATTATACCCCAAATTACGATAAAATGGATGGTGAGGAACTGGAATATAATGCACCTGTACGCCTATTTTTTCCTTTTGAAATATTCTAAAAAGGGCAGCGCGGTCATTTTTTGTATTTCCCACAACACGAATCGGATAAATATGGCGTGTATGAAATCCATCATGTGCATCACACGGCAAAATAAGGGGTAAGTCCTGTAGGTCTTCCGCATAAATAGCGGCAATCTCGCGTCTTCTACGGTTGTATTCATCAATCCGCCCCAACTGCGCAAAGCCCAAGGCGGCATGTAGCTCACTCATCTTATAATTGAACCCCAAGAAGTGCTGTTCGTAATACCAGCCTCCCTCCGACGGAAACATTAGGGACTCCGGCTCACGGGTCATTCCGTGCGAACGCGCCATCTGGAGTTTCGCATAAAAAGCGGGATCATCCGTTGTCACCATCCCACCTTCAGCCGAGGTCATATTTTTTACGGGATTAAAGCTGAAAGCCGTCATATCAGCCAAGTGACTCCCGATCGCTTTAGCGCCGTACCGCCCCCCCGGTGCATGTGCCGCATCCGAAAGCAATAATACGTGATGCTTTGATGCCATCTCCCGAAGTTCTTGATAAGGGCTTGGATGTCCGGCAAAGTCCACCGTCAGAATGGCGCGGGTTTTAGGCGAAATGCACTCTTGTACCGATTTAGGGTCTAAACAAAGGGTTTTCGAGTCAATATCAGCAAAAACGGGTTTGGCTCCCGTATATAAAACCGCATTTGACGTTCCTGCAAAGGTAAGCGCGGGCAAAATGACCTCATCCCCGTTGGTTAAGCCTGCGGCTAAGCACATACCATGCAAAGCTGCCGTTCCAGAGCTATATCCTGTGGCAAAACGGGCCTCCATTTTTTGTGCAAAGGCCGCCTCGAACTTCCCCAAAACGGGACCTTGCGAGATAAAAGCAGAAGACAACACCTCCTGAACCGCAACAATGTCCTCGGACGTGATGTGTTGGCAACTGTATGGGATGAAAGAAGAACTGCTCAAGCGTGTAGTGTGGGATATTGATGGGGTATTTGCGCTTCCGAGATAATGGCTTGTAGAATGCGGTCTAACGTGGTGTTGGGTTGGTATCCAAGAAATTTGTTTAACTTCTCCAAATTGGGAATCCGCAGGTGTACATCTTCAAAGGACGTTCCAAATGCTTTTTCGATTGGAACAAAGACAATAGGAGCGTCGGATCCGGTAAGCTCTTTGATCCTCATCGCTAACTGAAGCATACTAACAGGTATGTTGTTACCAATATTAAACACCTCGCCAGAAGCCTCCGGAAGTTTCATCAGGTCTATCATGCAGCGAACCACATCTCCCACATACGAGAAACATCGTTGTTGGGAACCATCGCCATAAACCGTAATGGGTTCCCCCTTCATAGCCTGCTGGACAAACCTTGGAATTACCATGCCATTTTGCCCTATCTGACGCGGCCCAACCACATTAAACAATCGAACAATAACGGCATTAATTCCTTCCTCATGTTTTTTCGCCAAGGTCAGAAATTCCTCAATAGCTTTAATACCCGAATAAGACCAACGATGAATCATCGTAGGGCCGTAAATCCGATCGGAATCCTCGCGTAAATCCATCACTTGCCCCTGCTGCACATCCATCGCTTTGCCATAAACCTCCGATGTGGAACTTAGCTGAAACTTGGTGCGATAATGCGTCACCAAATCTAAGATGTTGTCTATCGCCCGAAGGTTATTGAGGATATGGGAACTTGATGGATAGGCGGCTAACCGAACGCCTACATAAGAGGCCAAATGATAGACTTCGGTACTTTGTGCCACTAATGGGGCCATCAACTCACGATTGGCTACGTCTAATTTCACAAAACGGAAATTGGGATGATGTAGGACGTGAGAAAGATTTGACTGGCGACCTGTTGCCAGATTGTCCACGACGGTCACCGTACAACCGTCTGCTAAGAGGGCTTCTGCAAGATGTGAGCCAACAAAACCCGCACCGCCCGTTATCAGGCAGTGACGATCATTTTTATGGTGCATGTAGAATCAAGGTTCATGGTGTAGAGGTTGCTTTCCCCGAAAAATCGGTCACCAAATGTTTTAGCATGTGTTTAAAAGACAATGCGGTCGCCTCTATAGACGCATGTTTATGAACAAAGGCTTGATTTTTTGTTCTCATCGCTAATAGCGTTTTTGGGGCATTGTCCAAAACCCTATTTAAATCAGTGCAAAAAGAAGTTAGGGAATCGTCATTTACAATGAAAGCGCTTACACCAAAATTAACAAGTAATTGATTACTTGGTATAGGATTGAGGATTGGAATCGCACCAGCCACCATACATTCGAGCACCGCTTCCGATATACCATCGTATTCCGGGCAAGACAACATGAGGTCTGAAATTGTCCAGATCTCGCGTACTTCTACCAAAGGAAGCCGCATTGGAATCACCATTCCGCTTGGGTGCTTCTCTATTCTTTTCAACAACTTATCCACCTTTTCTGTTCGTTCTTGACCTAAGGTGAGGACAATAATAAATATATCGTCTCGTGTTTCGAGGAGTTGTAATGCCGCCGCCAAAAACAATTCTGGCTGATAATAAAAATACACCCCACGTCCACACGTCAAGACCTTTTTTCCAGACGGAACGCCCCACTTTTCTCGGAGGAGCGCGTTGTCCGCTTGTGGAGGTACATAATCCGCCAAACGAATACCCCAAAGGAGTGGCGTAATTTTATGGGCATACTTCGGAAAGTTCTCTTGTGCCATTTTAGCCAAAGCAGGACCATCTGTTACGATAAGTTTGGCCTGCTTCATGGCACGTGAGACAACAGAATGATAATATTTTTTTAACCACCCTTCAAAAGGATGAACCGTCGTGTCCCGCGTCCACGTCATCAAAACCAAAGGCGCGAATCCTGTTCGGGCTGCAATCCAACCATAGTGTGTGGCAAAAGAGCCAACCAACACATCTGGTTTAATTTCATCCAGCAATGACCTAAACGGCGCTACCGAAAACAAATGATACGACCAAAACCCTGTTTTAAGGCCAAAAGGAGACTTTATCTGATGATAAATCACCCCTTTTATGGATACTTCCAGTGCATGGTAACTAACCAAGTGTACCTCCACCCCTTGCTCTACCAAAGCGGGAAGCCATTTTTGAAAATGAGGCTCGGTGGCCATTCCGATGAGCACAAGGCGCATACCTATGGGTTAAATTAGGCTGAATCTTTGTATATTACGACTTGTTTTCCTCGACTACAAATCAACATTTATGGAACAACCTTCTAAGTCCTTGTACGCCATTATTATGGCGGGTGGAGTCGGCACACGATTTTGGCCCTACAGCCGTCAGGCCAAGCCCAAACAGTTTTTGGACGTTTTTGGACATGGAACCATGTTGCAGGCAACCTTGGGCCGCCTCTCTGGATTGGTTTTGCCCGAAAATTGCTTGGTGGTGACCAATCATCAATATAAAACCCTTACAAGCACACAATTACCCACACTACCCGCATCAAATATCCTCGGCGAGCCAATGAGCCGCAATACGGCTCCTTGTATTGCTTGGGCTGCGGTTGAACTATACAAAAAAGATCCCAATGCCACGATGATTGTCTTGCCAGCCGATCATCTAATCGCGAATGTGCGGCGGTTTCACCAAGTACTCAAGACGGCCATAAAGCAAGCGCAAGTTCCGGGCAGTTTGGTCACCATTGGTATTGAGCCGACTCATCCGGAAACAGGTTATGGCTATATTCAATTCGATACAAACACCTATGAAGCCGATGAAGATGGCTTGGTGGCTTGTCCGGTAAAAGCATTTGCAGAGAAACCAGACCTCGAAACCGCTGAGCGTTTTCTTGCAACGCGCGAATTTTTATGGAACTCTGGCATGTTTGTGTGGCGTGCCGATACCATCCTCGATGAGATCAAAAAAAACATGCCTAACCTCGCAAATGCCTTTCTACCCGTCTTACAATCCTCCGCCCCTACAGACGATATGATACGATTGGCATTTGAAAACAGCCCAAAAACCTCGGTTGATTATGGGATTATGGAGCCTGCGAAGAAGGTCTTTGTGGTTCCGGGAAATTTTGGTTGGAACGATGTGGGCGATTGGCGTGCCGTTTATGAACTAAGTGATAAAGACGAGTTTAACAATGCGGTTCGAGGTCAGGTCATCACCGAAAATGCTTCAAGAAACCTCATTTATGGTGGCGATAAATTGGTTGCCGTAGTTGGTATGCACGATACCATCATCGTAAATACATCGGATGCCCTATTGGTCTGTCACAAAGAAGCAACCCAAAATGTTAAAAATGTCGTGGAATTGCTCAATGGCAACGGCTTGGATACACATACATAAGCATGGTTGTCTCCATTGCACAACCCAGCTATTGGCCTTGGCTTGGGTATTTTGATAGAATCCTCAAATCTGACCTACACATTGTCTTGGACCATGTGCAATTTGAGAAGTCGTGGTACATCAACCGGAATAGAATTCGTTGTGGTCAACACTGGCAATGGCTCACAATCCCCGTGAAAACCAAAGGAATATTTGGCACCCCCATTCACCAATTACAGCCCGATCAGCGTCAGAACTGGCAACTTAAACACTTTAGGACACTACGACATAATTACCAACGTACAGCATTTTGGCATAATTTTGAACCTATCATAAGCGAACTCTATCAACAAAAATGGCAAGATGTTCGTGGCATTTGTTTGGCGACCTCCAAGATCGTCTCCGAAGCCATTGGTTTAAAAACCCCACTTCTTTCTTCACTGGAACTTGCGCCGACGGAGAAAAAAGGCGCATTGGTTTTGGAGTTATGCAAAAAAGCAGGGGCAACACACTATCTTTCGGGGCCATTTGGAAAAGATTATTTACCGCTCCATGCGTTTGAGGAGGCTGAAATTCAAATCCTATGGCATGATTTTAAGACGCCACCAGCATTGGCTCCCGCGGATCCACTCATTCCACCACTTTCTGCTTTGAACGCACTCATGGAAGTAGGATCGAATGAACTTGCCCAATACCTTCGCGTTAATCCCCGCTAAGCACAACAAAACCCATCATATTTATTAACAACAACTTATCACAAAGACCAAGTACTTTTCATGTCTCAAAACCCAAAAAGAATTCTTGTTTTTGCAGCGCATCCAGACGACGAGGTACTTGGTTGCGGTGGAACCATAGCACGTCTTGTTCAAGAGAACCACATTGTACATGTATGTATCTTGGGCGAAGGGGCAACCTCGCGCTTTGAACGTCGTGAGGATGCACCAAATGTACTTATTAATGAATTGGCAACGGCAAGCCAAAAAGCAGCAAACGTTTTAGGTGTTTCTTCTGTGATTGGATTGGGATTGCCCGATCAGCGCTTTGATACCCTGCCCTTTTTGGAGATTGTAAAAAAAATAACCACCATCCTTAATGAAATTCAGCCGGAGGTGGTTTATACCCAACATGGCGGCGATTTAAACTTAGACCATGCGATCACTTTCCGTGCAACGCTCACCGCTTGCCGCCCATTTCAAGGCGCTACCGTCCGAGAGGTTTTGGCTTATGAAGTCCCTTCTTCTACTGAGTTTGCTTTCGGCAAGTTTTATCCTGTTTTTCAGCCAGATACCTTTATAAATATCAGCCCGTATTTGGATGCAAAAATTGCTGCAATGTATTGTTATGCGCCCGAAATGCGCCCTTTCCCACATCCTCGCTCCGAAGAAGCCCTTCGCAGTATTGCAACACGCTGGGGAACTCAGGTAGGTTTTGATGCCGCAGAAGTGTTCCAAACCATCTTCCGCACGAAACCATAAAAACCTTTTTTCCTTATCATTCTGGCGATGAAGCATATAGCCGCTGGCGTCAGGAAATTGATTTACATGGTCACATATTGATAACTGTATTCATGAATTGACCGGAAAGATCATAGTATAGCGAAACCATAGAAGGTTGTTCGCCGTTTTGTGGCGGAGATTGCCCATATCAAACCATGTGAATGCAGTGATGGAAACCCTTTCTCGGAAAGAAAGAGAACGTCTGAGCCGCCGGCGCGCAATGCTGGATGCGGCCATAGAAGTTTTTGCAGAAAAAGGCTACGAAAGTGCCTCCATCGAGGAGGTGGCACTCCGTGCAGAATTTGGCAAAGGAACCCTCTATCTCTATTTCCCAAAAGGAAAGGAAGCCATGTTGGAAGCCATTTTGAAGGATTTGGCAAATGAGGAATATGCGCTGGTAGAACAGGTTCTTGAGCGTGCCAAAATGCAAAACAGGTCTTTTCAACAAACTTTTCGGGCACTAATCCAGGCCTATTTAAACCACTACGACCACAAAAAAGACCATTTCCGGCTCGTTATTAAAGTGCTGAATCGGTTAATGCTTTCCGACGAAAGTGCGTTAAAAGAACTGGCTTTATCGTTAAAAGCCAAAACCATTTTTCTGTTTGCAAGTTTTTTAGACGCGGCCATGCGAAAAGGAGAAATCAGGAACTTCCAACCAGAAGCACTGACGCATATAATCTTTGGCAATCTACACGGCTATATCATGTACGATGTTGTCGTTCATCATACCACAAACAAAGGTGACCCTCAACTAAAATCCTCTTTGGCAGATGCCCAAGAATGGCTCTCGTCGTTGCTACTTCATGGCATTTGTACTGAAACGACAAACAAAGCAACCACACGGCCTTTATAAGAAACAACATGCGTTTTTTACACCGTTCTCTTTACTTAATCATCCTTCTTTTGCCCGGCATTGTTTCCACACAAACGAGCAATACACCCAAAAAAGTGGTGATGACCCTTGACGAAGCCATTCAGATTGGTTTGGTCAACAACTACTTACTCCGAGCAGCGGCCTTGAGCCAGTCCGAGATTAACTCACAGGTGGAGGAAGGGTTTAGCAACCTCTATCCCAAAGTTAATCTATCCGGAAATTACCAACGCAACCTGCTTAGTTCTAACCCTTTTGCCGGATCGAGTGCGGGTAGCCTCTTTACTGGGCTTGGGCAAATCGGTTGGCTTGGGTATAATGAGCAAGCGCGAACAGATAACGACCCTAATTCAAGCCCCATTACCCTTCAAGAATACTATCGGAGAATTGCAGAAGGACAGGCGGCAGCGGGTATCTCAACGAACAGCAGTTCCAATCCTTTTGCGGTTGAAAACAACTTTACGGGCAATATTGCCCTTAATCAAACCTTGTATAATGCCGCCATTGGCGAAGGACTACGCGCCACCCGTGTACTCCAAAGCATTACGGCGGCTGGCTTCTTAAGGCAACAACAACAAGTCGTAAGCCAGATTCGGGGAGCATTTTACCGTGTTATGTTGGCAAGAGAGCAAGTTTCCGTCCTTCAAAACAGTATGGATCGCTTGTCAGAAACCACCCGCGATGTGGGCAAAACGGTTCAACAAGGTCTTGCACCACGTTTCCAGAGACTTTCGGCAGAGGTTGAACTTGGGAATTTGAATGCACAAAAAATCGTTTCGACCAACAATGTGGCGTTAGCGCTTTCCGGCCTAAAGTTATTAGTGGGCTTGCCAATGGAAACGGAAATTGATATTCAGGCTACATGGGAGGAACTTACAGAAAAGGCTTCTGAGGCCGATGGCCTTAACCTTCGCGATGCCTTAGACGTGGCGATACAGAATCGGCCCGACTTGGTACAAGCACAAAAAAATATTGCCCTCCAAGAAATCCAGAAGGGCGTTACTATTGCGCTTGGGAAGCCCATTGTAAGTGCATTTTCTAATATTTCTTACCTTGGCCGTATTCCCAGCAACCGGACGTTTTCGGTACAAGATACCAACGACCCATTCAAGTTTACGAAAGAGCGCAATGGACTTCTCAGCAACGACTACTGGGATCCCAACATTACCATCGGTTTACAGGTTGTCTGGAGCCTCTACGATGGCGGAACCCGTAAGTACCAACGCCAACGTAATCAGTTGGCCATCGAACGAGCAAAAATACAAGAACTCCAACTCCAAGAAAGCATTCGTTTAGAGGTTGAACAAGCCTTTTTGTCCTTGTCCTCGGCTTTGGAGCGGATGAGCAGCCAACGGCAAAACATTGCCCGTGCAGAAGAAAACTATCGCATTACTTCTACCAGACTTCGCGAAGGTGTCGGAAATCAGTTAGAGGAACGCCAGGCATCCGAACTTTTAGACCAAAGTAAGCTGGCTTATGCGGTAGCAACGTTCGATTATCTAAATGCAAAAAACAGTTTACAAACCGCAATGGGTAAATTGCCTTTTGTGGCCACCAAGGTTCCCGATTTTGCCCCCGCACGGTCTGGCGGCATCTGGGACTATGTCAATAAGTTTTATAAAGTTCAATAACCGCATTCGCCCTAAAGGTTCAACCTTGACCCAAACCAACTTCAACATGAAAAACCTCCAAAAACTGGTCGCTCTTCCTGCTTTATTGATGCTCGTCCTTGTTTTTCCGGCCTGCAACCAAGGCAACAATACAGCTTCCAATACACAAAACGTAGAAGAACTGACGTCGGCCATGATTCCAGTAGAAACCATGGTGGCGGGTGCTGGAAATTTTGACAATATGATCCAAATCCCCGGCGTGGTGGAAACCTCAAGTGATATAACGGTTTCTGCACTTAGTGCCGGAATTTTGCAGTACGTAGCCCCCGTTGGAAAGTACGTTTCTGCGGGCGAAACGGTTGCGGTTGTAGATCCAGCCGTGGCCGAAGCATCCCTTGCACAAGCCAGAGCTGCTTTAAGTGCCGCCGAAGCCGCCGTCGCTAATGCCGAAGCACAATTCCGACTTGCAGAGGATGCTTTTCGCCGCCAAGAACCCCTTTATCGGGACTCCATCATCTCGGCTATCGAATTTGAAGGCGTCAAAACACGTTTAGCTGCCGCCAAAGCGGTGGTCAACCAAACCAACGCAGGCAAAGCACAAGCGAATGCAGCCATTTCTCTCGCGCAAAAACAGGTTTCGAATACACGTGTGGTTGCGCCGTTTTCTGGTAAGATCGAACGTAAGTTGGCCGAGGTTGGCTCTACGGCTGCACCTGGCTCCCCGATCGTCCAAATTGTGAATGCGGGTAATGTAAAAATAACGGGCGGCGTCTCTGAAAAATATGCCGCTACGGTTCGGTTAGGAACCAACGCATTTGTACGTTTCCCAACCATTGGCGATCAAGAAACCGTTGGCGTCATCAGCTTTGTTGGTACAAATGTGAACCCGACCAGCCGTACTTTCCCCATCGAAATACAGGTAGCAAACCCCGATGGCTTGCTCAAGCCACAAATGACTGCCCAGATTTTTGTCAACAACGAAACCATTGGCAATGTTATCATTATTCCTGAAACGTCCATTATCCGTGACGAAGAAGGGACAAGCGTTTTTATTGCACGACCAGAAGGACGTAAGAAGGTTGCCAAACGGGTCAACATCTCTATCGGGCCATCACAAGAAGGGAAAACCGTGGTGTATTCCGGATTGAACATCGGCGATGAGGTCATAACGAATGGCCAAAACAATGTATCCGAAGGTGATTTTTTAGAGATCGTTAAGGGTTAGTCCCCCGTTCCAGCTTTTTCTCACGATAATTTAAGATAAAAATGATAGCAGATTGGGCCGTAAAAAACCGCATTACCGTTCTTGTTTTAACGGTTCTGCTGACCATCTGGGGCTTCTATGCCTATTTTTCCGTGCCAAAGGAAGCACAACCCTCCATCAAGATTCCCAATATCTTTGTCACTGTTATCTATCCGGGTGTAAGTCCGGACGATGTGGAGTCTTTAGTGGCACAGCCCTTAGAGCGCGAGATCCAAAGCATAAGCGGGATCAAGGAAATGCGCGTTACGGCTGGCGAAGGGGTCGCATCGCTGAACATCCAATTTGAGCCAAATGTTGCGATTGAGGATGCTTATCAAAAAGTGCGCGACCGCGTAAACATTGCCAAGCCCAAACTGCCTTCCGATATTCAAGAACCCATCGTCCGAGAAATCAACATTTCGGAATTGCCCGTTATTACGGTCAACTTGGCCGCAGGATATTCGCTATCCAAGTTAAAAGATGTAGCAGACAAACTCAAGGACGAATTTGAAGGCGTTCCCGGCGTGTTAGAGGTGGAACTCATTGGGGCGTTGGAACGAGAAATGCAAATCAATGTGGATTTGGCCAAACTCCAATCTTATAACCTTTCTTTCCAAGATGTCGCAGGTGCCATTCAAGGTGAAAACCTAACCATTCCGGGCGGCTCCGTGGACGTAGATCGCCTCAATTATTTGGTTCGCGTAAATGGTGAACTCAAGAGCGAAGCACAATTGGAGAACCTAATCGTAAAAGTACCAGAGCCTCAAGGCCCTATTGCACGACCATCGCCCATTTATTTACGGGATGTGGCGGAGGTCTCCTATGGTTTTAAAGACCGCACCACCTATTCCCGCCTCCGAATTGTACATCCAGACGAAGGCGGAATTGGCGGAACGGTTAAATCTAAGGATGGTAAACCACTTCAGGTAATCTCGCTCCAAGTTAAAAAGCGGTCAGGCGCAAACATTATCGAAACAGTGGATGGCCTTAAGGCAAAAATTGCCACAACCAATATGCCAACGGGTACGTTTGTTGTTTATACCGGAGACAATTCCGAGTTTGTCCGTAACCTTGTAGAAGAGTTACAGAACAACTTGGTGGCTGGTATCTTCTTTGTGGTCATGGCCTTGGTCTTCTTCCTCGGTATTCGGGCTTCTATGCTTGTGGCCATCTCGATACCGCTTTCGATGCTGATGAGTTTTGCCGTTTTCCAAATCATGGGCTTAACCCTAAACTTTATCGTTCTCTTTAGTTTGATTATTGCCCTTGGACTTCTGGCGGACAATGCAATTGTGGTGGTTGAAAACATCTACCGTTTCCGAGAAATGGGCTACGAGAAGTTTGAAGCCGCACGGCTGGCGACACGCGAAGTTACGGGGCCTGTTATTTATGCAACCCTGACCACTTTGGCTGCATTTTTCCCCATGCTTTTTTGGCCTGGCGTAATTGGAAAGTTCATGAGTTATCTGCCTCTTACCCTCATAATCACGCTCTCCACTTCGCTATTTGTGGCATTGATCATGAACCCCGTGATTACCGCATACCTTGTCCGTTTAGACAATGAGCCTAAAGCCATTCCGCCAAAATGGATCAATTATGTCACCCTTATCGCAGTTGTTTCCCTGACGATTCTTGTCCTGATTATCAACTGGGTAACGGTTCCCGTTTTGATAGGCATGGGCTTGCTTGTTTTTGCGTTTACGAGATATTTTTTGGTTCCTGTAAGCGACCTCATCATCAACAAACAATTCCCGCGCTACCTCAAGAAATACGAAGGTTGGTTGGAGTTAATGATGCAACGCGATTATCAAGTAAAAAGGGCATTGTTACGCAATACCTTTACCCTTACCAGCTTTACGCTTGGTTTTATATTGCTCATATTAGGCTCCTTGCTTAGCTTTGGTGAACCTAATTATGGTGGCTTTACCCTCGCTCAAGTCGTGTTCATGGTTCCAGCCGCAGGTATCTTTGTTATAGGTATTTTAGGGATTTTTGTACATACCTTCGAGATTATGATTCGTGGCGGAGGCAAAACCATTGCCCTCAGTTGGAAAACAGCCCTTGTCATGCTTGCGGTATTCGGAATTGCTTGGCTACGAACTGATTTTACCAAACCGGATGCCACCGACCAATTGGTAAAAACCGCCATTTCCCTTTCGATTACTCCGATTTTGATGTTGCTTTTCGGTTTTATTGGCATTTTCCTGAAAGCTCAGCGCCCACTTATTCTGACCGATAACCGCGCCATTGTCCTCAACCTTACTTTTGGTCTCTTCTTTGGCATTTTCATGATTTATGCCATTGCACCAACCGGGGTTGCTTTTTTTCCATCTACCGATCCACGTTTGGTAACGGTCAATTTAGAAGGCGGAATTGGTACCAATGTGCAGACGAGCAATAAAATTGCGCAAAAAGCCGAGTCCAAAATCGAGCGCTTAATTACAAAAGATCCGTTGGTTGCAGAAAACATCAAAAACTACCAAACAGGTGTGGGCACGGCTGGCGGTCAAGCGGCCTTTTTTGGCGGTGGCGGAAGCCCTCAAGTCTCTTTTATTACCATCAATATGGTGGATTATGGGGATCGGGGCGAATCCTCAAAGAACACCTTAGCCAAACTACGAGAGGTCGTCCGGAGTATTCCCGGCGCATTGCTAAAATTCACAGCACCGAGCAATGGCCCTCCCACCGGCGCCCCAGTGAATATTGAGGTTTCTGGTCCTGATTTTAATGAAATTGTGAGAATCAGTCATGACATCAAATTTAAACTTAGCCGTGCCTCGGACTCCAAGCAAATAGATGGACTTGTTGACGTTCGAGACAATCTCAATTCCGGAAGACCAGAAGTCCGTGTTAAGATTGATCGGGAACGTGCCCAGCAATACAAACTTTCTACCGGACAAATTGCCAGCACCATCCGAAGTGCAATTAATGGTACGGAAGCCAGTAAATTCCGTGATGGCGAGGATGAATACGATATTACCGTTCGCCTTCGTTCGGAAGACCGTAACGCCTTAGAAAGCATTCAAAACCTCACCCTTCCAGTGAATGTTGGTGGCAACCCGAATAACCGGCGCCAACTACCTCTTTCCGCCGTCGCCTCTTTGGAATTGGGGACTGGTTTTGGTTCTATCACCCGATTAGATGGCCGACGTGTAGTTACCGTTTCCGGCGATGCAGCCCCCGGTTATAGTGGGCCAGAAGTTTTGGGAAAGGTAACGGCATACCTCAAAGATTACAAAGTCAAAAAAGGATATGCCCTTAACTTTACAGGAGAAAACAAAGACCAACAAGAAAGTTTTGGCTTTTTGTCTATCGCCTTATTTATGGGTGTAGGGTTTATTTTCCTTCTTTTGGTTATGGAGTTCCGAAATATTCGCGGGCCTTTGGTCATCATGATTGGCATGGGACTTTCGTTAATTGGTGTTATGCTAGGTCTTATCCTAACCCGCTCACCATTCGGCCTGATGACTTTCATCGCCCTTATCAGTCTATCGGGGTTGGTAGTCAATCACACCATTGTCTTGATAGACTTTGCCCTTAAACGTGAAGAAGAAGGTGAGTCCTCCCAAGCAGCCATAATCGAGGCGGGCGTTATCCGTACTCGCCCCATTTTCTTGACGATCATTACATCGGTTATTGGACTTCTCCCCTTGGTGTTTGGACTGAACATTGACTTTGTGGGACTTTTCACCCATGCTGATCCCGGATTCCAATTTGGATCGGAGAATGGTCAATTTTGGCTCCCAATGAACGTGGCACTGATTAGTGGTTCCATTTTTTCCATCTTCCTCACGCTATATGTTGCACCCGTTATGTACAATGCTTTTACTTCCATCGCCAATCGGGTAGTAGGTGGCTTTAAGGTCAAAGAAGATGCGGAACCATTTCATTCTACTGGCTTGGGCGGAGACGGGGCTTCTGGCTTTAACTTGAATACGCCAATAAAAGACCGTACACATTAATACGCTTTAAGGTCTTTCTATCTGTAAAGAGGTTGTTCAGATTTGGGACAACCTCTTTTTGTTTACCACTTTTTCCTTTTTCTGCGCCTCAAGGTTCAATAACTTACCTAAAACCTATAACCTTAACACACCATGTCTTACAAACTTCCTCTTTCGGGCGTACTTGTCTTAGACTTTACCCACGTCATTATGGGGCCTGCTTGCTCCCAAATGCTCGGCGACATGGGCGCTGAGGTTATTCACATTGAACCCCCTTCTGGAAACAGTACCCGTTTTTTAAGTGGTATGGGTGCTGGATATTTTCCGTTTTTTAGCCGAAATAAAAAAAGTTTAGCGATAGACATTAAGCAACCCGAAGGCAGGGAAATCATTTACCAACTCATCCAAAAGGCAGATGTTTTGGTGGAAAATTTTGGCCCCGGCACTATGACCCGCTTAGGCTATGGATACGAGAAAGCATCCTCCCTTAACGATCAACTTATTTATACCGAATTAAAAGGATTTCTCTCCGGCCCCTATGAAAATCGCCAAGCCATGGATGAGTTGATCCAAATGATGAGCGGGATTGCCTATATGACCGGACCTCCGGGACAGCCACTCCGTGCGGGTATTTCCGTGGTTGATATCACTGGCGGTATGTTTGCTGCAATGGGGACTCTCCTTGCCTTATACGAACGAAAAGAAACAGGGCAAGGAAAACACGTTAAAAGCGCCCTTTTCGAGTCTGCTGTTTATATGATGGGTCAATTTATGGCAGCTTCAGCCATCTTAGAAAAACCTATGCCCCCCATGCCTGCACGAACAAATGCGTGGAGTGTCTATAATTCTTTCCGAACCGCAGACCATCAAATGGTGTTCCTTGCTATCATCTCTGAAAAACATTGGGAACGCTTTTGTAAAGCTTTTGAAAAAGAAGACTGGCTTAGCGATGAATCCCTCAAAACCAATAATTTACGTTTGGTCTCTCCTTGGTTCTTTAATGCCATTTCCGAACTTATGGCGGGCTTAACCAAGGACGTTATTATTCAAAGATGTGCACAATTTGATTTGCCTTTTGCGCCCGTAAATACAACCGAAGACCTCTTCTCGGATCCACACCTAAACGCCAATCAAGGGATGCTGCAAACTTCGCTGCCAGACAACCATTCCGCGAACTTACCCCGTTTACCTTTTGAGTATGGCCAGTATAAATTCGATTTAAGACATCAACCGCCAAGCATTGGGGAAAACACAGAGGAAATTCTGCTTGCTTTAGGGTTGGACATCAACAACATCGAAGCTTTAGCGCGAAAGGGATTAATTTCAAATTAAGCTATGTGTTACAATTTTCAACACATACTATATACTTTATAAATAATTGATATTAAATGATTTAGCCTTTCAGATTTCAACTCATTTCTACCCATTATAACCCATAAAAAAAATAGCCTCCCAACGCTTGTGCATCAGGAGGCCCCTTTAACAATACCTCATCAAGCGGACTGATGAAGCATGAGATGATGATGTCCAATTTTAAATTAAACCGCGTTAAAAACTTACTTCAGGAGGGTCATCCGACCTATTTGCGTTACTTTACCAGTGGTCAACTCAGCAGTAACACGATAAAGGTAAGTTCCCGATTGTAAAGATGCAGCGTTAAGGTTCAAGGTTTGATTTGCCCCACCTTGGAAGGCCACTTTGGGCATTTCCATAACGAGACGGCCTTGTACATCAAATACCTGAACACCCACAAGAGCGTTACCCGGTAAGTCAAAGCTAATCTTTGTAGAAGGATTAAACGGGTTTGGATAATTGCCTTTTACGGCAAACTCGGAGGGAAGTTCCACTTCACCTTCAGTTGCTGTAACTGGGCCACGTTTGAAGTCCACCTTATTTGCAGTACTGGCTACGGCAGAGTTCACACCGTCACTGACCAATACGCGATGGTAGAACGTAGCCGTTGCACCGCCTGCAATTTTAAAGGTGTTTTTCAATAATGTGTTCAAATCACCTACTGTGATGTTGAAGGTTGTAGCAGATCCAGCATCTTTTACATACGTAGCAGCTCCTAACGGAAAGGTCGGATCGGTAGAAAGTTGCCATGTGTATTTCAAGGGATCATTTTCTGCATCTGTACCAGCATTCCACGTAACGGTAAGGTTACCAGTCGGGGCACCTTCTACAATGTAGGTTGCATTGTTCGTGGGAATGAGACCAGTTACTGCCGATGGACGAGCATTTACAATACCTCTCGTCAATTCAACGGATGCAGCAACACCTAACGTCGTATTAACGCCGTCCGATGCGTTTGCACGATGATAGACAGTTACTTTACTACCTTTTGCTACACCAGCCGCTGCCAAGATGTCATCAACTTGTTTGTACGTCAGCGTTACTTTTGTGTCAGTGGTTGAAGCTGAATTCAGAATAGTCGTGAATGCAGCGTCCGTTGCCAATTGCCACGTATAAGAAACCGATTTACCATCTGGATCTACAGAAGCAGACCATGTCGGAACCAACGTGTCTGTAGGCTGACCAGCAACCGTTACTTGAGCGCCATTTACAGGATTCGTAATTGAAGACTGAGAAGGTGCTCCGTTGATTTTAACAGTTCCACTTTCCGCGGGAGAGATCGTAGAAGCAGCATAGTCTTTGTTAAGGATGGTCAGTTCTTCCAATGTGACTGTCCCAACTTTACCCGTTGCAACACCACTATTGATGGCTAATGGAATGTTGGCCAAAAATCCACCACCAGTGACCGATTTCGTGGCTTGGTCTGCACCATTTAAGGCAACGGAAAGGGTGATAGTGGTTTTTGTACCAGCAGTCGTAATGGTTTCGAGACCAGCTCCATTGAAAATAGCTCCTCCATTTTGCGTCAACAAATTGGCTTGATTGGATTTTGTACCCTTCAAACCAAGTGTTTGTGCTGTATAGGTAAAGAACGTATTGTCAAACGAAACCTTAATCTCAAAAGCAATGGCATTGGTGACATTAGAGGCGTGAACCTCAACATTGTGTATGTCGCCAGCCTTTAGGTTACTTTCAACGCTTTTTAACCCTTGATCGCCAGCTTTCAAGTCGAAGTCAATATTTCCTCCTACTTGGGCATAGCTAACACCTACAAGAGCGAAAAGAGCCAATACATAAATTTTGATCTTGATCAATTTCATTTTTTTCCTCTATCCTTTTTTGGTTCTATCCCGGTTTCACACATCGTATTACACAACAAAAGAGATCAATAATCAATCTTTAGGTAAAACAAATGCGTGGTTTGTCTTGGAATACGTTTAGGGATTTCAAAACCTTAAAAGGGGAAGGGTTTGGTCACCCTCCCCCTTTCTCGGTATGAACCTGTGTTACAGGATTATTTCAAGAGGGTCATTTTGTTGACCTTCACGAAGTTACCTGCTTGGATGCGATAGAGGTAAACACCACTTGCAACTGGAGCACCGGCGTTGTCGGTTGCATTCCATGTCATGGTGTGTACACCAGCTTCAACTTGGCCAGAAACCATCGTTTTAACGAGACGACCAGTCATGTCGAAGATTTGGAGTTTTACGCTCGCAGATTCAGGCAAGCTGAAGCGGATAGCGGTTGTGGGGTTGAATGGGTTCGGGTAGTTTTGATCCAAAGCAAATTCACTTGGGATACCAACACCAGTAACTTCTTCAGCACCTTTTGCAGCAGCAGCTTCAACTACAATGATGTCACTAAGTTTAACACTCTTCGCTTTTGCACTGAGTTCGATTACTGCAATAACACCATTTTCTACAACACCAGCGGTAGAAGCTACAGCATAGGTATTGCCAGAAGCTACGGAGAGGCTGTTGCCTTTGAATGCAGCACCATCTTGTACTTTGACAACTTCAGCACCTTCAGCGGCGATGTCAAATTGGAAGCCTTGTACATTCGTTAAGCCAGTAGCACGAACATAAGCAAGATTGCCTTTAACTTCAACGCTCAACTTAGCAGAGGTTACTGGAAGTTGTTCGGTTTTGCCAAGTGCAGCACCCGTTCCAAAGAGCTTCGCAAAGCGAGCATAATCGGCAAGACCGATAGAGCCGTTGTTGTCGAAGTCGAAGGTTTTGGTGTAGTTAGCAGTACCAGCAGCAGCACCATAGGTTTGTGCAAATACTGCGAGGTCTTGTACGTTCACTTTACCGTCACCGTTGGCATCGCCAGGTACGGTACCACCGATTGCAGAACCTTTTGCAGCGTTAGAAGCTTCAGATACGTTGATGCCGTCAGAAGCTTTAACGGTATAGTCGCTACCACCAAAAGCCGGAGCTTCGAAGGTAATAGAAACTTTACCACCTGCAACGGTTGCTTGCGTAGCTGGAACGGTTGCAACAAGTGCACCAGCAGCGTCATATACTTTGTATTCGGTTACAGCAAATACGGTAACGGTATTACCAACTTTTGTTCCGAAGGATGGGCCGTATTGCGTGAACTTACCATGATCGGCAGAGGTGAAGGTTGCAACAAGTTGCTTACCTGCATCACCATCAACAATAGCAAGATCTTTGCCTACATTAGCTGGAGCAACATCATCGGTCATGTTAACCGTTCCCCATGCAACCATGTTAGAAGCAGCACTGTTAGCGAGCGTGTAGTTGTTACCAGCTTCACGAACACCATCGTCTTTCGTCATGTTTTCGCCAACAACGGCTACACTGAACGTAACGGTTCCGCTCGTTGGAGCTACTGCAAAGGTTACCGAGAATTTATCCGTTCCCGTGGCACCAGAAGCACCTGTGGCAGGTGGCGCAAATTGTGCAACCAACGTGCTTACACCAGCTTTCGTCATATAGACTTCGTAACGAGCAACTTTCGTCGCACCGAACTGATAGGTTGGGTGGAACGGATCGTTGGTCGAACGGCAAATTTCACCTGATACTACTGCACCGTTTGTACCAGCTACGAGAGCAGGGCCAGCAGCGCCACAAGCAGTGATCGGAGATACAGTACGTACCAGATCGCCAGCGTTGACTTTACCAGCATTCGGGCCATTCAACGTTGCAGTTGGAGCCGCATTAGCACTGTTTTGGAGGTTGAATCGTGCAGTACCATTCAAATCCTTCACTTTATTAATGTTCGAAAGTGATACCTTCAAATTGTTTGAAGGAGCAATCATGAACAAGTTGATAGGATACGTGGTGTAGGTAACCGCGCGAGCCGTTACATTTACTGCAACGATATTTGCGGGAGCAGGTAATGCACCAGTGTTATTCATATCGAATAAGATGTCGCCGTTGTCAACAGCAGCAACGTTTTCGGAGAAGTTTACAACAAAGGTGTTAGGACCAATGATGTTAGCACTGATGATCGCAGGACCAGCATAATCCATAGATGCCACGCCAGTAGCGTTAGCAGCCATTTGGTTCGAGTTGAAGTCAGATACTGCACCAGCAGCATTTGTTACTTGAGGTTTCGCATCGGTATCGCCATTTTCCGCTCCACCCGTTTTGCCTACGCTAAGTGCAACCCATTCGTCTTGGAGTTGATCCACTTGGCTCATCGTGGCTGCTGTGTTTTCAGCACCATTTGACCAATAGTAGGTACGTGGGTCGTTAGCACCAGCAGCAGTTGCCGGTTTGATGAAGCTATTTACGGTATAACCATCAACCGTAAACTTGGAAGCATCAACAGTATTGTCATCAATTTCTTCGTCCAATTTAACGAGTACCAAATCCACCTTACCGTCAGAGTTGGTGTCAAGTGTCCAAGCAGCAGCGATTTTTGGAGCATCTGGGTCATTGATCGAAATATCAACACCATTGGTGATGTTACCTTTCCGGTCATTGCTAGAAGCAGCCGTTGCCCAAATTGGGTTTCCACCCAAACCAGCGCCCGTTATTTGCATAGGAGTAACAACTGCGGCACCTGTTGCTTTTGCAACGGTAGCAGTAGCACCATAACGGTCGGTTGGCAAGTTCGGAATGTTCAGCGTAGTAGCAATAGTTACGGTTGCGCTACGTCCTGATACAGCTGTGGTACCAGCCATGTCAGAAATGTAGTTGTTGTTGGCCGTGATATTAGCACGTACAATTCCCAATACATCACCCAATACATCGTATTTGATCAGGTTGTTATTGGTTGCATTGTCAATCGTGAAGGAGGTTGAACCAGCGGGGAAAGTAATTGCACCGCCACCATAAGCACTTGCATGGGCTGGCGTAGGCGCTCCTGGAGGTGTACCATCATTGGTATAGGTAAAGTTACCTTCAGCAGCACCAACTTCTTGTACGGTTTCGGAGAAAGTTACACGAATGCGTTTGAAGCCAACTTGACCAACAGCACGAACCAATACGGGTTCTGCATCGTCAAAGAGGCGATCCAAAACTGCTGGGGCACCGCTTTTGTGGTTAAGCGTATTGTTCATCGCGTCGCTTACAGAAACCATAGCGTTTCCAGCGAAGTCTTTGATGTTGGTTCCGGTAAGTGCAACTGACAATTCAACACCAGCTGTACCATACACTTTCAAAGAAACGGTTCCGTTTTGGAGCGCCATTTTCAGCGCAGCATCTACCGGTACAGTTGCAAAGATCGAACCACCACGGCCATTCACCGCAGCAACACCTGTTACTGAAGTGGAGATGTCTTTGTTATTTGCACTGTTTGCACTGTCTTCCAACATCAACTTCGTGAATGAAGAAGCCAAGTTAGAGAACGTACCTTCAATGGTCATCGGTGCATTACCATCATACTTAACACGAACCTGACCACCACGCTGTGGTAAGTCTGGGGTATCAATCATTGTAAGGAGCAAGTCCAAGTTAATGGCAGAGCCAGAAGTGATCGTAGGAATTGCGCCTGTATCAAAGCTGCTTCCTTCAGCAAAAGAAACAAACACAACGTTGTCATTGTCGTTTGCATCTTTTGGGTGATCAACGTTTACAGAGACGGTACCATAACCATCAACAGAGAAAGCAGGTGTTACCGTGCCTTGTGCACCTACGGTTGCGCCATCAACTGGCTCGGAGAAGATGATGTAATAACCATCTAATTTACCATTTGCATTTTGGTCAACGGTACCAGCATACATGGCAACTGGTGCAGCTTTATCTGTAGCGTTGCGGAGCCAAAGTTCACGACCAGCAGCTGGGAAACCATCTGGAACAGCTTGGTTGGTTTGAACAGGATCGCGGTCTCCGATATCTTCGCTATTGCCATCTGCCAAATAACGGCTTTGTGGCATGTAGTCAGTATGATAGGTAGCAGCTTCACCCGTAGCGTCTGCTTTCGCATAACCTAAGTTGGTTCCAGCAGCATTGGTCAATACGGATTTGTCAAATCCACTCAAGTAAACACGGACTTTACGATCATCCGGACGTGCTTGGGTAAATGCATGGTCAATTACAATCGGATTTACACCATCATTGGTGCGTACCAAGAAATTGTTTTGACTCCATTTGGCATTGCCTTTGGTGGCTTCATCGGTACGTGCGGCAGCTGCACTGGCTTTAGCATCTAAGTAAAGACCTAGGTTGTTGCCTAATTTTTCCGAGTAAACAAACTCAACAGCATCAATATAGCCGTCTTTGTTGGTATCCAAAGCGCAGATGTCAATGATTGCAGGAGGCGCATCGTCGTCACCAGGGAAGGTAACTGAAGAAGCGGTAGAAGTCGCTTCGGTGTTACCACCTTTTGCCAACTCGATACCTACTGCATCACGAATTTGTTTGTTCACAGGAGTAGTTGCCTGCCCAGTGGTATAGGTAAAGTTTGGCCAAGCGTCGGTATCTGGCGTGGTTTTTTCTGTAAGGTTCAATACACTCTTGGTATAGCGGTTCGCCAAGTTGGCGTGAGGGCCAGACTCAAGTGTACTTGCACCATAAGAAGCAACGGTATAAGCCCCATAGAAGCTATCCGAAATAGAGGTAGCCGCTTTAAAATCAGCCAAAGCTGGAAGGGTTACGGCTTCGGAGTAGGTAACGGTGTAGGTATCAATTTTACCATTGCCTTGAACATTTGGCGTACCAGCAATGTGTGTAGCACCAGCAGTTCCGCCGGCAACGTTAGTGTCGTTGGTCTCAGCAGAGGTAACGAAAGGCGCAACACAGTCTGCTACCGCAAAGTTGGTAGCTGTAGAAAGTGGGGCACGGAAGTTGCTCAAAAGACGCAATCCACCTTGATCACTGACGTTACCAGGGGTATAGGTCATCGTAAGCGCTTCACCCGTCCATGCTTGGGCATAAACCTCATTGATGTTAAGGGTAATTACACCTACGCCACCTTCGTTGGTAATGCCACCACCACTTACGGTGTGCGCAGGAGCTGGAGCAGCTGTTACATCACCAAAGGCACCAGCAGCGAAGCCAGATGTGGCAATGGGGCCATTGAGTTTGATTTTGACTTGGTCAATACGACCATCAGCATCAGCGTCGCCCGTACAAGCAGAAGCAAATGAAACAAATACCCCATCTTGCTCATCAAGGGTAAAGGTTTCAATCTGGCCTACTTTGGTTCCACCGCCCACCATGGCCAATTGGCCTGTGTTTGCATTGTACGTTACTTGTGGTTTAGTATCGCCGTCGAACGATGCTTTTTCTGTAACGCTCAAGAACACGTCTTGGTAGCCGGCAGCTGCGATGGAGATACCGGTTACACCAGCTGAGCGAAGTGCGTCAGCATAGGCCATCGTTGCTGCATCGCCTTCAAAGTCGCCAAAAGTTGGCGCGGCATCAGAGAAGGTGTAGCCTGCAACGGTGAAGCCGTCGTAGTTAGGGACAGTACCCGGCTGGAAGGAACTTCCGACGGAGCCTGAGTTTAGGAGAACAACTTTGTCAATCTTACCGTTTCCGTTGGTATCCAACGTTACGATAGCACTGAACGGCTGTCCTGTCTGAGCAAAAGCTGCGCTAATGCTCAGTAAACCCACTGCTACGACTGCCAGTACTTTTGAGAAGGTTTTTTTCATCATCATACCTCTTCAGATTACTGTTAGTTTAGAGTGATTGTTAAGGATTAGGTTATTGGTATTGTTAAGGGTCAAATTTAGATGAAGACCAAAATGATATGAGTAAACCAATTTTGTATAGCAACTATTAAAGATACCAACAAAATTAGCAAATTCAATTCTGGTACATCGGATATGATATTACGTCAAGTAATAGCAAAAAGCAACTGTCATCTTGAGATGCGTTACAAATTCGCAATCAGTTTGACAGTAAGTGCACTTACTGTTTACAGTCGTCAAAGGTTTTTTTACCCGTTTTATCGTAGTTCACGCTACAAAGTAACTTCCCTTGATCGTCATATTTGAATTCTGCAAGTACTTTTCCATCAGGATAGTATTTGGTGGAGGTTCCGACTTCAATTCCATTTTTATAGGTACGTTTTAGCCGAAGGAACTCTTTTCCATTTTCGGTAAAATACACTTTGTACTCGCCTTCAAATTTGCCATTTTTCATTTTGGCATCCATTCTCTGGGTTACATCTTGGGGTATAGCGCCTTTTATCTCGCCCGAATATGGCTTGCCTGTTTCGGCATCCATGTAGGTATTGTCCTTCAACATGAGGTCTTTACCTTCCTCCAAAAACAATCCGGCCTTTGGATTTCGGCCTTCATATTTTTTGTGTGGATCGTCTTGGCACGCCGAGAGGGTCATTATAGGGAGTAGAAAAATCAAATACTTGATCTTGTTCATTATCTTATTAAGCGATTTCAATGAATGGATTTTGTTTTAAAGGGATAAGATAAAGATAGGTCATCCTCATTAGCAGGCGGGGCAACACATTTTCCCCAAATATCCTCTTATCTCCCCTAATTCAGCCTTGGATCGTCTGGAAAGTTGGCCAATATACCAAATGCCCCGCCCATCTGTCGCAGGACTTGGCGCCAGACCTTTGTCCCAACGCCAGAAAAAACCCATTCTGGCTTCGCCTCGGTAAGAATCCAATCATTGTGCCGGATTTCGTTCTCCAATTGTCCCGCACTCCATCCAGAATAGCCTAAAAAAAAGGCAATCTGATCCGATGAAAGCAAGCCAAGAGTCATTCTCCGTTCTAATTCTTCAAAATCAGCGCCCCAATAGAGACCGTTTGTGATATACAGGGACTCTGGCAAATCTTGATAGGTATGTAGCACATGTAAGGTTTGGGGTTCACAAGGCCCGCCAATGCGTAGCGGCGCATCGAATTTGCCGTTATATTCCAAAACTTCCGAAAGGTTGTGCGGCAACGTCTCGTTAAGCACCAGTCCAAAACTCCCTTCTTCGTTGTGTTCACAAAGCAGTACAATCGTGCGTCGGAAGTTGGGATCTGCCATCATTGGTTCCGAGATTAGCAAAGTTCCAGCACCTATTTTCGGCCTTTCTCTTTTTCTACTTGCCATAGCGATTGGGGTTTTGCGGTTAAAATACACAACCACCTTTCGCCTTCCAAGTGGTTATTGGGTTTGTTCGTGCCATTTCCAAACATCTTGTTTGAAGAAACCCTGCTCCACGAGGAGGCGCTGTATTTTCCCAAAAGCCGCATGATCGTTTGCGCGGTTGCTAAACCATGCTATTAACTTGCCGGAAGCAGGTATTGCCACGACGAAATTTGAGAAGCCGCATGTTGTCCCGGAATGGAATAGCACTTGGTCATCAAAAAACCAACCGGCTCCATATTTATGTTCATCGCTGGCCATAGAGAACAGCGTTTTATGTACCCAAACAAGACCTATCAATGAATTATTACGCAAGGCCCTGTACCAAATCGCATAGTCGTCTATGGACAAATAAACCCCGCCATCACCTAAGGTCGCACTTGTTTGACTTTGATCCTTAAAGAACCACTTGCCCGCTTGATTTTGGGCATATCCATAAGAGCGCTGTGGAATGACGGAGGGCGGACTGAATACTCGGGCATTTTTCATACCCAAGGGTTTAAAGACAAATTTGTCTAAAAAACGGGCATATGATAATCCAGAGACTTTCTCTACGACGAGCGCGAGCAGGCAATAAGCAGAATTGCTATAACGAAATTGTGTTCCGGGCCGGAAGTATGTTGTATCTACCTTCTGAAGGAGCAGTAAATGGTCTTTGTCCGCAATTTGGCGAAGACCCTGATAATCCGCCTGAAGTTGTCTTTTCACGGCAGCATTTTCGGCAAGAATATTTCCACTTTCTTCAGTTAACAAACCCTCGCCATCCACAATGCCAGAGGTATGCGTGATCATATGTTGCAAATTGATGTTTCGGCTCCAGGCGGGTAGTTCCGGAAAAAACGTACTTAGCGCATCCGAAAGCCGGAGTTTGCCTTGTTTTTCCAACAACAAAATGGCCATCGCGGTGAATTGTTTGGAAACGGAGGCCATCCGAAACGTAGTCTTTGGCGTAATGACCATGGGTTTTTGCACGTAACCAAGACCAAATCCCTTCCGAAAGATTACTTTCCCGCCATCCATGACCAAAACCGCAACGCCGGGTTCGTTGGGTTTATATTGTTCGTTTAAAACCGCCTCTAATTGGCTTGGTAGCGATTGCGAAAAGACCATAACGGGTAATAAAAGTAGAAAAAACCGTAGCATGATGTAGAAGGATTTTAGAAAAGGCCAACCGTTTTGCTCAAACGATCGGCCTTTGGTATAGCTTATTTTGCTGGGAACTACAACCGCTTAATTTTGATATTCCGGAACCAAACAGGGTCGCCGTGATCTTGCAGTGCGATTCTCCCCTTTTTTGATTTGGCGAAATCTGGCATTTCTATAAACTTAGAGCCTTTGACCAAAGTATTCCACTCCGGCGTCCAGAGGGTCGTAGAGACCACTTTTATGCCGTTCAACCAATGTTCCAATTTGCCTTTGTTCAGCACAATTCGGACAAAGTTCCATTCTCCAACAGGTTTGGTTGGGTAAAACGGGCTTGCGATCAGGTCGTATAAATCTCCGGCGCGGTGTTTTGGGATACGGCCATCAGGATGTTTTACAATGTCTAAGACCTGCATTTCCGGCCCTGTTAACCAAGGATATTTATATTTAGCATCCTCGACTACCAAATACATAATGCCTGAATTGCCCCCTTCAGAGATTTTCCACTCAAGGTTTAGTTCAAAGTTTTCATATTCCTCGTTGGTTACGATGTCGCCACCATCTTGGGTTTGCCAATCGGACTTTGTTCCACCCAAAGCAAGCGTACCTTCTACGGCTTTCCATGCGGAACCGATGCTTTGTTTCCCATACGTCCGCCAGCCGTTTGTGGTTTTGCCATCGAAGAGCATTTGCCATCCAGCAGCTTTTTCTACGGTAGTAAGCGTATTGGGTTGGCGAATTTCACCTGCTACCGACGATGTAAAGCCGGGTGTATTTTGTGGGATGCGGTTCAGGGTGTACCATGCTTCGGTACTCCATAGGCTATTTCCTTTTTGGCTTACCCAAGGTCTCATCAAGCGGATATAGACTACATGTTGCGGTTTAAGGCCGGGGACTTCGAGGAATACTTTTTTGCGGTCTTCTGAAACCGCAATGCGACCCACCTTCATGGTTTGTAAATCCATCTTTGGGCCTCCATATTCGATTGTCGGCTTGTACCACCATTGTTGGACAAGGTATTCTGCCGGATCAAAACCATCACTTAGCCCCAAGGGTTCGGTAAACTCGATCTCCATCCCATTCGTTTTGGCACGCACCGCCAACATCTCGAAAGCAGATTTACCATTGTAGGAAAGTCTTTGGAGACCATACCAGAGTTTGCCTGTTTGTCCCCAGTTTCCGGGATTGCCAATACCACCCACATAATACTTCCCGTCTGGCCCCAAAATTGCACGATTGACGCCGGCTTCCAAGCCCTGAATAAACCGGAAAACCACACCTTGGTATTCGCCATCCACTTTCTCCACGAAGACCCGTTTAAGGCCACCATGTGTAACTTCGCCGTGCATCATTTGCCCTTTATAAGGCCCCGATTCTAATTTTAACGGCTGGCTTGGCGAGTTGCCAATTTCATCTTGCGGCAGCCAAACAACGGGCTGCATCACAGGTGTATTTGCCGTCCCTTCAAAGTCCACAGACCGAGAACCGAAAAAGGCGCCTTTTTTCACATGTAGGATTTTGGATGAGGGCAACCAATCTCCTTGGTTATCTGCTACAAACATTTCGCCATCTACACCAATGCCAATACCATTCGGTGTCCTGAGGCCAGACGCAACAAACTCAACTGACCCATCTTTCGCATTGATTTTGGCAACCTTTCCACGGTCTGGTATTTGTGGATTGGCGCTTGCGCCACCGGGCAAAATGGCGGTGGCAAATGTGGCATAAAAGAAACCCTCTTTATACACCAAGCCAAAAGCGAACTCATGGAAATTCGGCGACACCTTCCAGTTGTTGCTGACCGTTAAGTACTCATCGGTAATACCATCTTTATCGTGGTCAATTAACTTGGTGAGTTCATGTTTCTGAAGTACATAGACCTCACCATTAACGACTTTCAACCCTAAAGGCTCTGCCAAACCAGAGGCAATGAGAGTAACTTTAATGTTTTCGGGATTCCCATTGTTTACATTTTCGAGTTTATACACGCCGCCAATTTCATCCCAAGTACTTACGTAAACAGCCCCATCCGGCACAACATCTAAGCCCCCGACCATTGGTTTAAAGTCTTTAGGGCGTATCGTTTCGAGGGTAAAGCCCGGATGTACCTCCAATAACGGTGCTGCATCACCCGGCCTACCAATAATCACAGGCTCCGGCTCAACATAAGGTTTTGTTTTCTTAAGGTCTTTGGGATCGTAGCTCAGTAATGCAGATGGGATAACCGAAAATTCCTCTTCACCATGCCGAATCCATTGCAGGGAAACCGCCTTCCCGCCTCCTCCTTGGAAAAAGCGTAGCCGTATCGGATAGCGTCCTTGCTTAAGTTGTACCTCGCCATCTTTGGGATCAGGGCCATGTAAACCGCCATTATCCACCACTTTTTTTCCTTCTATGAACAACTCGGAGCCATCATCGCTGATGGTTCGGAACACATAATTGCTGGATTCTGGAATATTGATAAAGCCCGTAAATTCGGCATAAAAGTTCTCGTCTAAGTTGCCAAAATCATCGGGCGTAGTTGCGTGTACGGTTGGAACGACACCTGCATAGACTGGTGCGTCTTGATCTGAAAGCTCTGGGTAATCCGATAGGGACTGGAATCGGTAGATATTTACGGCCAAACCCTCGTTTTTGGGATTCGGGACCGACTTCATCAGTGGATAGGTCTGCCCTTTGTCTAACGGGTCTTCGTGTAGTTCTTCACCATCTAAGCCCATAATGTAGGCGATCATGGCTTTTACATCCTCTTGAGGCAAATTCGGATGTGGTGTCATCGCAGATTCTCCCCACACCCCTGCACCACCTTTAACCACTTTGCCGACCAACGCATTTACACTTGTATTGGTAAATTTATACTTCTCGGCAATCGCGCGGAAGGCCGGCCCCACCGTCTGTACGCTCTCGTTGTGACAGGTATAGCAGTCCGTCTTTTCCATCAACACCACTGCTGGATGTTTTACGCCAGAAGAATCTTTTTTTACAGCGGCATAGACCTTGGGTTCAGCGGCCAGCCAAGCCGTTAATTTTGTTTTTGCATTGGAGTTGAGGAGCAGCCTACCGCTTACGGCATTGGTCATTTTTTCGTTATTCGGAAGCGCCTCGAATTTCCCGTCCGTTTCAAAACTATTGGCCGCCGCCAATGAGTTCAAGGCCACATCCAAAACTACGGTGGTTCCTTGAGGCACATTTTCCGTCTCCCAGATCCGTTCAAACCCCACTTTCCCCTCTTTTTCCACATATTCCGGTATTTCTCGCACAGTAACCACCTTCCCGTCAGCCCCTGCCAACTCGTAACGCAGGGTTACTTGCTCGTTCTGGAAGCGATGACCTTTGTATTGTACTTTCGGTTTTGTGATTTCCCCACCTTTTTTTAATGCCCAAGGCATACGGTTTTCGCTCACAAAATATGCGGGGCCAACGCTTGTGGGTTGTGGACCATGATTTTGCGTATAAACTGGGCCGTCAAAGTTCACGCCTTCTTTCCATAATCGGTAGATGGAACCATGCTCCGCATCGTATGCGGCCCATAGGTCTTTGTGCAGTGCAACTGTAACCATACGCGGGTTCAGGTCCAATACAGACCGGAACACCCAAGGGTCACGGCCTCGTTCTATACCTTTTTGTTTACATCCTAAAGGCAAGACCAACAATACCAAAAGCATTGCATAGCGAAGTACATTATTTTTTTTCATGGAAGGTGTGGGGTGAGAAGGAAAATGACAAACAATAACTTCATTCCCATTGAATGAGGTCAATAATTTAAGATGAATCTGCTTAGGTTTCCAAGCGCACCCTTAAGAAAGTAGTGCAGCCCCCAGACAAGGCACAAATGGGCTTAGGCTGGTACTGGCATCCTTTAGCCGATCTGCATTTTCAGCAAGAAACGTAAGTGGATTAAGCAATTTGGGTGTAACACCAAAGGCATAGGTAAAGCTTGCAAAGGCCGTAATATCCACGGGATTTCCATAGATAAAGACATTGCCCACCATCGTTGGTAAAAAATGGAGTCGTTCCATCATTTGCAGGCTATGCCGCGTACTTTCTTCCGGTCTTATCCCTTCTGCAAAGGTACTGAAATGCAAATTTGAAGACCGGCATAACAGAAATTCTGTGTGTTCCTCGTAACATCCCAAGGCCAAGATGAACGGGAGGCGTTGTTGTGAAGTGGTTGTTTCGGCGGCCATACGCTCGCTAATGACTTTTGCAACCGAGGTCTCAAGGCTCACAAACTGATAACGCGCCGCTGAAAAGTCCCTTAGACAAGTAGCAAAACGTTGATAAACTTCCTTAAACACAACACTTATGTGATACCATGTTACCGTGTCTCCGCTCTCAAACTCTTCGACATACAAGGGTTGTGGCCAAAAATGAAGTTTAGGAGTTTCTGTTCCTACAATAGTCCGTGCCTCTTTTAGGAAAACTCGCGCACGCGAGGCTTCATCCAAGTTAGACGAGACGGGCACATAAAATGAATAGCCTTGGTTTGGGTGTAGAGCCAACCTTACTTCGGCGTTATACCCTTCTCCGAAGACGCTTCGCATGGCCAACCGGAGCGTTTCCAAAGATTCCAAGCGTTCTTCATGTCCAAGTAGCGCACCCGCCACATCAAAATCAAATCCACAACTTCCAAGCCGAACCAATTGCCATGTTTGGCCTTGCCGTTGAACCTCTGCATACCGGAGGGTGTCGCCGGAAAGTTCTAATCCAATAATATTTCGGGTTTCCATGCTTTAGGTATCCAAATAGCAAAATCACGCCGGATTAAGGCGAAAGTCCATAAATGAGCGGGACTTCAAAATAATGGCCATTCTACAAAAATACAAGGCTTCAATTTGATTTGTTGTGTGGAATTTGGGTCTCTCGGCTTTTAATTCGTAAGTTGATGTCGTTTTTTTCAACAGTTTAGGCTTTTGATTCATGACCAATCTCTTAATCAATATTGACCATATTGCCACTTTGCGCAATGCCCGACGCGAAACTTTCCCAGACCCTATCCATGCCGCTGTTTTATGTGAATTAGCAGGTGCAGACGGCATCGTTTTTCATCTCCGAGAGGATAGACGACACATCCGCGAACGTGATGTTTATTTACTCAAAGAAACCGTTCAAGGGAAATTGGATTTTGAACTCTCTTTAGCGCCCGAAATTGTGCAAATTTGTTGTGCGGTAAAGCCACACCTCGCCACTTTAGTCCCCGAAAAACGTGAAGAAGTGACAACGGAAGGCGGTTTAGATGTACTTTCTAACATCAAGTCCGTAACGGAAACCACCCGCAAACTACAAGATACGGGCATAGAAGTTAGCTTATTTCTTGACCCCGTCCCAGCGCAAATAGAGGCCGCCGTACAAGTAGGCGCAACCTGCATCGAACTACACACCGGCGATTTTGCAAATGCAAAAACACCTAAAGCGCAATTAGAACAAGCCCAAAAACTGGGGAAAGGCGCCATGTTGGCACATGAATTGGGGCTACGTGTACATGCCGGACACGGATTAGACTACCATAACTGGCCGCTTTTTCATCAACACGTGCCACATGTGTGTGAAGTCTCTATTGGATTTTCTATCATTGCCCGCGCCGTTTTCGTTGGAATGGAGCGTGCCGTACACGAAATGAAGACCCTCATTAAGGGCTAAAGATGAAAAAAACAACCACATCTAAAAAATAATGCTTGGTCAAACAAAAAACTTTTTTATTTTATGGCTTTCTCGACCGGTACCCTGCCCCGGTTCCACCATTGTTTCTGACAAACACCAAGCGTAAACCGAGAAGATTAATGAGTTACCGACACCATGACGATTCCTATGATCGCCGATACGAAGACAGACCACGCTCCCGCGATCGGGAAGAAGTTTTTTCCAAACGTGTACCCGCCGGAAAAAGAACGTACTTTTTTGATGTAAAATCCACCCGATCAGGCGAAGATTTCTTCATCACCATTACCGAAAGCAAGCGGGTTTCGGAAGACCGATACGAGAAACACAAGATTTTTCTGTATAAAGAAGACTTTGGAAAGTTCTTCCGTGCCTTCCACGAAGTTGTAGAGCACATTCGGGAACGAATGCCTGATGCCGATATGCGAGGCTTGCCAGAGTCTATCACCTTCTCGGATGCAGACCAAGCCTCTTCCGATCCATTCCGGTTCGATGATGACGTGTTTTCCGATAAATTTATACCAGACGAAGACCAATAAGGCTCCTTACCCTTAGCCCCCTTTGAAGGCCGGATATTTTTGTTATCCGGCTTTTGTGTTTCATACATCATCATAAACACCCTGCGATACAGACTTCAAAATTCTGGATATTGACCGAAAAGCCACATTTTCATCAAATCATGACGGACTAAGCAAAATTTACTTGACCAAATATGAATTAATTGCCGAATTTTTGAATTGCTTGTTTTTCAACCCCAATTTATTGATTCATAAAACCCGACCATTCTTGTAACATCATGACGGCAACAGAAAATCAGTCCAAAACCGTAACCGTATTACTTGATAGGATTAGGCCCAATATTCGGGCAGAACATGCCTATCTGGTGGGCCTAGAACCACACATTGCGACAAAACTGAATCAAAATGAAAATCCTTACGACTGGCCTCAAGAGATTAAAACCCAGCTCTTAGAGGTTTTTTTGAACACCCCTTGGAACCGTTACCCAAACGATCAGCCCGTTATTTTACAAAAAGCCATCGCCGATTTTACAGACTTAGACCCTGCGAACATTCTCGTTTCGAATGGCTCAAACGAAATGATGCTCAGTTTGGGCGCTGTTTTGATTCATAAAGATGCGCCTGTTGTTTTGCCCTCCCCTTTATTTTCACTGTACGAAAAAATTGTCCGACTTTGCGAAGGAAAATTGGTCTCTGTGCCTTCCAAGCCAGATTTTAGTTTTGATATTCCCGCGATCTTGGAAGCCATTAAACAGCACAACCCCACATTAACGGTCATTGGCGCTCCCAACAACCCGACCGGCGCCAACGTCAACCAAACGGATTTGCTCCGCATTTTGGACACGGCTAAAGGATTTGTGCTTATAGACGAGGCTTATGTCGAATTTGTAGGTGATGGCCGAGGGATGCAAGACGCACTATCCCACTATCCAAATCTATTAATTTTAAGAACTTTCTCTAAATCATTTGCATTGGCGGGCATTAGAATCGGCTATCTTTTGGGAAACCCTGACGTTTTACAAGAAATCCTAAAATATCGGATTCCTTTCATGGTAGATCAATTAACCGAACACATTGGCGTCACGGTGCTACAAAACGCTGCTTGGATGCAGGAAAAAGTAAAAGAAATTGTTTCTGAAACCAAAAGACTACACCAAGCATTGACAAAGGTTTCGGGTGTCGTAAACCTACTCCCCACCGATGCCAACTTCATGCTTTTTAAAACCAAGCTGCCCGCTAAAACCATAATGCAACGAATGTCTAAACGCGGCATCCTCTTGCGCAACATGAGTGGATATGCGGAATTAAAAGATTATTTACGGGTGAACGCCGGAACGCCAGAGGAAAACGACCGTTTTTTAGACGCTATTAAAATCGTGTTGAGTACAGAAGGCATGTGATTATGGCGCCGTTTTTTTGTACCTTTGGTGGTTCTTAAAAATTGGAGTCCAATGGATTTAATACAGGTTGACATTATTGGTTTGTCCACAAGCCCGTCGAGTGGTGGGGCATACGCTTTGGTTCTAGGTGAAGTAGGCGGAAACAAGCGCCTTCCAATCATTATAGGCGCCTCGGAAGCACAGGCCATTGCATTAGAACTGGAAAAAATTGATCCGCCACGCCCCATGACGCATGATTTGCTACGGGAGGTTTTCCGTTCCGTTCGAGCAAATATCTCCGAGATTGTGATAGACGAGTTGCGAGAAGGCACTTTTTACGCCAAAATTCGCTACGAATTTGAAGGCGAAGAACAAGAATTGGATGCCCGTCCGAGTGATGCCGTAGCCTTGGCTGTCCGCGTTGATGTACCTATCTTTGTAGAAATGAAGGTTCTGGAAGAAGCAGGTATTCCAACAGAAGAGGAAAATGAAAGCCCCTCCGTGCCTATTCGGTCTCAAGAGCAACGGCCCAAAGAGAAAAAAAGCGCTCCGAAGTCGAATTTAGAACGGATGCAGGCCGAGTTGGAAAAAGCCATTGAGGATGAGGAATACGAAAAAGCGGCTCGATTGCGCGACGAAATAGAACGCTTAACCGGAAAGTCGAATTAACCCAAAAACCATTTTTAGAAAAATCCGCTGGTGGGCTTTGGCTTCGCATTACCATCGGTTTTTTTCGGCGACACGCAGCGAGGGGACTTCGACAATGCGTAACCAGCAGGTACATATAACGAAAACACCTCCCTTTGCGACGACTTGATGGCCCAACATGTACCCTCAAAAAGGTGCGTTTATAAAGCCATGTCTCCTCCTGAACATTAAACCATCCCTGCACAATATGGTCAAAAAGAAACGTGTTCATCTTTGAAAACCTTCACGACCATGTTACAAAAGTTTACCACCTACCAACTTACCGATGCAGAAAGCGCTCAAACCAATGGTGGGGCTGCGGCAGCCGGCGTTTTGCAAATAAACAAACAAACCACCATAGAATACTACTTCTATACACCGAGTATTGGCTATATCGAGGGTGTAGGTGATGCTTCATTGGGCGATTATGGCGTAGCGATGTGGATCACCAGAAATGGGGTACGGCACGAGGTACAGTCACGCCGGCGGATTAGTCGCCTAAACGAGCGTTTCAATCTTGGTATTCCTGCACAATCTCTTGTCTGACAAACCAACCACAAGCCTGATCTGGTGGAATGAGCATGTTATACGAATACCAAACTCATTTCATTGTTTTCAGGAATACCCGCACGCCCTTATATCGGTTCTTGGCGGTTTGGACACCTTCCTCCCCAAGAACCGAAAGGGTCGTAGAAAGCGCATCCGCCAGTGCCCCGTCCTCCGAAAGAACCGTTACGCTTGTTCTCGTAGTTAGGCCCAAACCCGATCTTGGATCAAGAACGTGTGAATACCGAATGCCTGCAACTTCTACAAACTGCTCGGTATCGCCGCTGGTCGCAACAACGGTATCGTGGAGGTAATGAAGGGGCTTTTCAGAATCGTTTGGCAAAACAACGCCCCAGCCTTTTTGGTTGGGTGGTGGTGCGCCAATGGCAATTTCCCCACCTATTTCTACCAATGCACGCGGGCTTCCGGCTTTATGTAAAATATGGAGGGCGGCTTGTGCAATATAGCCTTTTGCAATTCCTCCCAAATCCAACTTCATTTCCGATTGCAACAACTTTACCCCTCTATTTTTCGGATAAAGCACCACTTTTTGCCAACCTATATTCTTTTTCGCTTGTCGGAGTTGAGCAGCATCTGGCAAACTACCCAAGTGGCGGGACTTCCGCCAAAGTTGTGAGAGCGGCCCAACGGTTATATCGAATGCCCCGCCCGACCAAGCAGCAATTTCCTGTGCCCGTGCAAGCACCGTAAACAACTCCCGACTTACGACTTTTACCCTATCCACTGCTTGCGTCGTAAGTAAATTCAACTCACTGTCTATACGATAATCGCTCATAATGGCGTCTAAACGGTCTATTTCTGCAAATGCCAGTCGTGCGCGTTCTACCGCCGTTTCTTCTTGTTCGGAAAACAATGCAATCCGTACTTGCATCCCAAGGTGGTGTTGCCTAAATTCAAATTTCTTTAAAGTTCTCTTTACGCTTATTTCATTTCGCCTACCACACCCCACCCATATGGCCATCATCAGCAAACAAATGATCATAAAGCCTTTGCAAACAAGCTTCCTACTGTTCATTTTGGGTTACAACCTCGTTTTAGGACAACAAACGAAAGAGGTACAGACCATAAAAATAGAAGGGACTGTTGTCTCTTTCGATATGGTAAAAATACCATCAGGACAAGCCATACTGCAACTTGGCGATCAAACGGTTTCCCGTTCTCTTGACAAAACCATGTGGATTTCCAAAACAGAAGTCACATGGGACTTGTTTGACATCTTTGTTTATGGATTGGACACTAAAAGCGCCAGTCCTTCGCCCGAAGTCGCCGCCGTTGCCCGACCCAGCAAACCTTACGTCTTGCCCGGTCGCGTGTTTGGGCATCTCGGTTTTCCCGCCTCTGCCATGTCCTATTACCACGCGGGCATGTTCACGAAATGGCTTTCTGCGAAAACAGGCAAAAAATTCAGGCTTTTGACCGAGCCTGAATGGGAATACATGTGCATCAAAGGCCGCAAACCAACATCCGTGACAACAGAAGAGGGCTGGGTTTGGGAAAACTCGGACGACAAATTGCACAAAGTAGGCGCAAAACCGGAGAATGAATTGGGCTTGGTTGATGTATTTGGGAATGTAGGCGAGTGGGTGCAGTCCGATACCGAAACACCTTTTACCAAAGGTGGGCACTTTTTGGAGGATGCCGAAAATGTCTCTTGTACAGCAAAATCTCCACAAACACCCGATTGGAACATGACCGATCCGCAACTGCCCAAAAGCCGTTGGTGGCTCTCGGACGCCTCCTATGTCGGCCTCCGCATCGCAATGGAAGAATAAATTAACCACTATAAATCCAGTAATACACACCTTTTTGCCTCCTTTTTTCACCAAAAAACCCGTTTAACCATGAACAATACACGACGCGATTTCTTAAAAACCTCGGCTGTGGCCACTGCCGGACTTATGGTATCTGGCCATTTTGCATGGGCCAATGTGGCCGAAACCCTAAAAGTGGGCTTGATTGGCTGCGGAGGACGTGGAACGGGTGCGGCCCGAGATTGTGTCACCGGAGCAGATGGCATCACCATTTGGGCCATGGGAGACCTCTTTGAAGACCGCTTGGATGCTTCTTTTGCACAACTCAAGCAACACATTGGCGACAAATTGCAGGTCACCGAGTCACGAAAATTTACGGGCTTTGATGCTTACCAAAAAGTCTTGGCGACCGGAGTAGATGTCGTGATTTTGGCAGCCCCTCCGGGATTCCGTCCTGCACATTTCGAGGCTGCGGTTAATGCCGGAAAGCATATTTTCATGGAAAAACCCGTTGCCGTAGATCCCACAGGTATTCGGAAAATACTCGCCGCCGCCGAGGTTTCCGTACAAAAAAAACTATGCGTGGTGGCTGGTACACAACGCCGACACGATCCCAAATACGTCGAGGCAATCCAGCGTATTCATAATGGTGCCATCGGAGAAGTGGTTACGGGGCAGGTTTATTGGAACCAAGGAGGACTTTGGAAATACGACCGCAAACCCGGTATGAGTGATATGGAGTGGCAAATCCGAAACTGGCTTTATTTTACATGGACTTCCGGCGATCACATTGTTGAGCAACACATCCATAACATTGATGTCGCAAACTGGGTGATGAAGGGACATCCCGTAAAAGCCGTTGGAATGGGTGGCCGACAAGTTCGTGTTGATCCCGCTTACGGGCACATTTTCGACCATTTTGCCATTGAGTTCGAGTATGCAAATGGTACGAAAATCCTCTCGATGTGCCGTCAACAAGACGGAACAGAGTCTAATGTGAGTGAATTTTTCTATGGTACAAAGGGCACAAGCAATGCCAAAGACAGCATCCGAGGCGAACAACCTTGGCGCTACAAAGGAACTGGCCCAGATGTAAATCCATATGTAAATGAACATACCAACCTCATTAAAGCCATCCGTAACGGAAACCTACTGAATGAGGCTAAACAAGTCGCGGAAAGCAACCTAACAGCCATTATGGGCCGCGAAGCCGCTTATACAGGTGCGCTTATTACATGGGATGACATCCTACAAGCAAACCAAGACCTAACACCCGCCCAAATGGTCTTTGGCGATCTACCCGTAGCACCCGTACCCCATCCGGGTATTACAAAAATCAATCGCCCCGCCTATGGCCACTTCTTTGAGACCAAGCCCTAAATTACCTACCTTTTGAATTGAACCTCATGAACAGACGACACTTTATCCAAACCAGTGCTTTTGGGATGGCAGCTACTACATTTCCGATTTCTGGCCAAGCCAAGGACACAGATGCTACAACGGAAAAGCACCAATTCAAACAGAAATACGCCCCACACGATGGCATGTTTAGACATCATGCCGGAAAGGACATCTTAGACCAACTCCGGTTTATGGCTGATACGGGGTTTATGGCCTTCGAAGACAACGGTATGCGTGGGCGAACTGTAGAGCAACAAAAGGCGATCGGCAACCTTATGAGCCAACTCGGCATGACGATGGGGGTTTTTGTGGCGCACAATATTGCATGGAGCGATGCCAACCTTGCCTCTGGAGACCTTGCAAAGCGCGAACAATTCCTTGCCGAAATTCGGGAATCCGTCGAAGTCGCAAAGCGATGTAATGCCAAGTGGATGACGGTTGTACCCGGTGCATTAGACAAAAGATTGGCCTTAGACTACCAGACCGCCCATGTGGTAGAAGCTCTCCGCCAAGCCTCCGAAATCTTAGAACCACATGGCTTGGTCATGGTACTCGAACCCTTAAATCCGTATAGGGATCATCCGGGCCTCTTCCTAAGCCGCTCACCCCAGGCTTATTTGGTGTGCCGCGCCGTAAACAGTCCCTCATGCAAAATCTTATTCGACATTTATCACCAACAAATTACCGAAGGAAACCTAATCCCCAACATCGAAAAGTGTTGGGAGGAAATTGCCTACTTCCAAATTGGTGACAATCCGGGGCGGAATGAACCCGGTACGGGCGAAATTAACTACCGGAATGTATTCTCATTCATCTACAACAAAGGATATCGAGGGGTATTGGGCATGGAACATGGCAACGCCAAGCCGGATAAAGCCGGAGAGCAAGCCGTTATTAATGCTTATGTTGCAGCCGATTCGTTCTAACTCTGATATACATTTTCAGAATAACCAAAACACAGCCCTATGAGACCAACTTCAATCTTATTCTTATGCCTTCTCTTTTGGAGTGGCAAAGTGTTTGCCCAAGGTAATACAAACGCGAAAATCACCGGAAACCCATACTTAGGCGAATGGAATTATAAAATTTTAGATACGCCAGACGGTGATATGGTGGGTAAACTCATCTTGAAGGTGGATGGAAAAGGCCAACTTACGAATGATGCCTTTTTAGCGCCTGCCGCGATTAGCCAATATGTTTATAGTGAAGAAGGTCTAACGTTCTCCACAAAGGTATCTTTGGCCAACGGCTATACCTTTAATTGTACGTTTTCAGGCGAACTAAAATCTGGCGAACTAAAAGGGAAATTGGAAGTCATGGAAATGGGGCGCACCTTCGAGGTGGTGGCAAGCCGTTCTATAGAGGTTGGCATATTCTCCGGCAAATGGAGCTATACCATTTATAACACCCCACAAGGAGACCTCTCTGGCGTATTAACCATCTTAGAAGAGGGGAGCGGAACTTTGGCAAATGACGCCTTTATAGAAACGGCTTTGGTTAAACAACTGGTTGTCGAGGGCAATACGTTGACCTTCAAATCAGCAGTCACTGTGGCAGATGGACAAACGTTTTCCATTAATTTTATCGGCACTTCGGAAAATAACCTATTGAATGGCAGCCTGTCGGTACTGGAGATTGGCCAAGATTATGTTGTGAAAGGGAAGCGCATCCTAGAATGAGTGCCATAACGAGCGCTATGGGTTAATCAGGCTTTCGCCATAATGGGGGCTACCAGAAAACCCAGCGCTGAAGCATGGGGTTAATTCCAAGCCGAAAAGCATTTGGCAACGCCGCTTGTCTGAATAGAGTCGCAAAGCAAGTAAAAACAATCCTAAATGGAAAATGAGTACCCAACAATAATGGCTCCCCGATCATCATCACAGAGACACAAATCCAAGTAAAACATTAAGGGTTATACAAAAAGCCGTTGAAAGAAAATCAGCGAAAACACTTTTTACACAACCTCGGTATATTTCTATCTTCAATCCGATGCTTTATCACGTTAAGGCATCTATGTAGGGCAGTGAGATCGTGCATATGGTATCCCAAAACCACTTTTTTATGTCCGGTTTGCCCGATACTGACAGACATAACTTGGCAAGGTTACTAATGGGCATATCCCAAAGAAGAGCAGCCTCATGATTTCACAAGGCTGCTCTATACGACTTTTTTAATCTATAATTGAACTTGCGTGCGCGTAGGCTGCGGTTTGGTAAGAGAAGTTCGTATTAGAAATGATTGCCCTACGGTTTACCAGCCAATTTGCGAGGAAGTGAATTTCGCCATGTGCTTAAGATGGAGAAACAACCTCGCGCACGCAAGAACTTTTCGCTTTCATTAGGCTTAACGTAATGGATACCCAAAAAGGATCATGCGTGTAAAAACTTTTTTTGATCACCTTGTCCATGCCGTTTTTTGTCTTACTTTCCAAAAGCGGTTTACCCATCACAATACAAAACTATGGCATAAGCCAACCCTTACCCAAATGGCACAAAATCCAAACCTTACCCAACTCCTCCGACAAATCAGTGACGGCGACCAAAAAGCGCTAAATGATGTTTTTCCACTGGTTTATGATGAGCTTCGCGCTATTGCACACCATCGTCTTGCCCGCAATCGAATGGGCGAAACGCTGAATACGACCGCCTTGGTGCATGAGGCATACATGAAATTGATAGATCAGTCGCAGTCCCACATCAATGATCGCAGCCATTTCTTCGCACTCTCCAGTGTGGCAATGCGTCACATTTTAGTGGATTATGCCCGCTCGCGGAGCGCTGCAAAACGCGGTGGTGCAAATGTGGCACTTAGTTTAGATGATGTGAATATTGCCGTCGAAGATCGTGCGCAAGAACTGTTAAACTTAGACCAAGCGCTCGAAAAGTTGGCCTCGGTCAATGAACGCATGTCTAAAGTGGTGGAATATAAATTCTTTGGTGGCTTAACGAACGAAGAAGTTGCCACGGTGCTTGGCGTATCGGTTCCGACGGTCAAGCGCGATTGGCAGTTTGCCCGAACTTGGTTGTACCAGCACATGACCTCAGACCAATAAGCCGCTTGGGTGCTATGCAAGATTTGGATCGGATACAAGATTTATTTAGTGAAGCCCTCGAACAACCATTGAATTTACGAACGGAATGGTTGAAAATGGCTTGTGAAGGGAATGTACCACTCTTTGCCGAAGTCCAGAAGTTGCTCAATGTAGCTTCGCAGGCACATGACGCCTTTGGCGAATCCGGCTCCGAATTTTTCGAGCCGCTCTTGGGGCAATTAGAAACTGAATTAGAAGGAAAAGACTGGGTTGGACGGCAAATTGGCCGGTATCATATCCAGAAATTGCTTGGACATGGGGGCATGGGAGCCGTTTTTTTGGCAGAAGAGCGCGGTGCAATAACCCGGCGGGTTGCGCTTAAAATTGTCCGAAGAGGTATGGATACCGACCACATGATCCGTCGGTTTAAGACCGAACGCACGGTCTTGGGTGCATTGAACCATCCCAATATTGCAAGGCTAATAGATGCGGGGGTTAATGATGACGGACAGCCTTATTTTGTGATGGAATACATCAAGGGGAAGGCCATCAATACCCATTGCGATGATCTGAGGCTACGCATTGACGAAAGGCTGGAGGTATTTCTACCCGTTTTGGAGGCCGTTGGCTTTGCGCACCAAAACCAAGTAATCCACCGAGACCTCAAACCGGGGAATATCCTGATTAATGACCTGAACGAAGTTAAACTTTTGGACTTCGGGATTGCCAAAGTCTTAGACCCCAAAAGATATAACCTTTCCTTCTCTATCACCCAAACAGAACTTCGGCTTCTGACGCCGGAATATGCCAGTCCAGAACAAATTGCCGGCAAACAAATTGGGCCAACTGCCGATGTGTATCAATTGGGCGTTTTACTGTATGAACTCATCACCGGCCACCGCCCGTATAGTTTGGGAAATATCGCCTCTAAATTTGAAATGGCACGCATTATTTTGGAGGAACCGCCCACCCGTCCCAGCTCCGTAGTTGAGAAAGTTGTGAAGTTGGCGCATGGACGTAAGCAAACCGTCGTACTTTCCCCCGAAGAAGTGGCCAACAGCCGGAGAACCACCTTGGAGCGCCTTAAACACCGGCTTATAGGAGACCTCGAATTTATCTTAAACAAGGCTTTAGAGAAAAAACCGGAAGACCGGTACCAAACCGCCGAAGCCTTTGCGGAAGATATTCGCAAGCACCTGAAAGGCGTTTCTATTCAAGGTCGTGCCAACGGATTTTGGAAAAAGATGTTGAGGAAATAAGCCAATGCCTTAATTTTTAGGAGTGGGATTTATTTTAAGCCTTTAATTGTAAATGATTTAGGCATTCTTTCTCGCCTTTTTTATTCCCAAATAATACATACCGAAAAGCAAAAAAATAACATTATGCAATTAGACCTAACAGGTAAAACCGTTTTGGTAACAGGCGGCTCCCGTGGTATCGGACGGGCCATTGTTGAAGTTTGTGTAAATGCAGGTGCAAAGACTGCCTTCACCTATCGTTCCGCCAGCGCCGAGGCCGAGGCTCTTTGCGAACAACTGAAGGGCAAGGGTAGCGAAGTTATGGCTTTCCAGAGCGATGCAGCAGATTTTGCAGCATCGGAACAGGTGGTCAACGAGATCATAAAAACATGGGGACACTTGGATGTGTTGGTCAACAATGCCGGAATAACCAAAGACAATTTATTGCTACGCATGACGGAGGCCGATTGGGATGCCGTTATGACCACGAACCTGAAAAGTATCTTCAATTTTACCAAAGCTGCATACCGTCCCATGATGAAGCAACGCGCCGGAAGCATCATCAACCTTTCTTCGGTGGTGGGCGTTATGGGAAATGCCGGACAAGCCAATTATGCGGCTTCGAAGGCAGGCATAATTGGCTTCTCCAAAAGCATGGCCAAAGAGTTGGGTGGCCGGAATGTGCGTGTAAATGTGATTGCACCGGGTTTCATCGAAACCGATATGACGCATGTTCTGGGGGATGCCGTGAAAGAGGCTTTGCTCAAAAACATTCCATTAGGCACTTTGGGCAAGCCAGAGGACATTGCGGCAGCGGTGGTTTTCTTGGCCTCGGATGCCTCCCGATACATTACAGGCCACGTCTTGCATGTTGACGGCGGTATGGCGATGTAAATCTATGGCAACAACCCGCTTAATGATTATGGCCGCTGGTTTAGCCAGCCGTATGAAGAAAATACCCGAAGTCGGACACATCCCGCCAGCGTTGCGGGAACAGGCGTTGTTGCGTCCCAAAAGTATGATTGGCGTGGGGCAGAATGGTCGTCCGTTTCTCGAATATGTACTTGTGGAGGCCTTTTTTGCGGGCATAAACGAGGTGTTGTTCATCCTAAATCCAAAAGACGAGGTTACACAGCCCCATGTGCAAACGTTGGAAGCCAATGGAACCTTCCCCAACATGGCTTTTCGGTTTGCCCGACAACACACCCCTCCCGACCGGGCAAAACCTCTGGGAACCGCAGATGCTGTCTTGCAGGCATTGGAACAAACACCAGATTGGCAATCCCAGCGGTTCTTGGTTTGTAATGCCGATAATTTATACTCGCGATACGTCCTGAACCTCTTGGCTACTTCGTCATATCCCAACCTATTGCCCTCTTATGTCTTCGACGCCTTAGCCCTTCCGGAAGAGCGCTACCAGAACTTGGCCATTGTGAAGACGGACAAAGAAGGTTTTTTAACCGATTTGATCGAAAAGCCAGATGGCGAAGCCGCTAAACAATACCGTCTTGAGGGATTTGGCGTAAGTATGAATGTCTATGCACTGTTTGCACCGGATATTTGGCCTTTTTTGAAGGCTGTCCCCTTTAGCCCAGAACGTAACGAAAAAGAACTGCCAACGGCCATCCGTCTTCTTGCACATACCAAGCCGCGCTCCGTGTTTACCCTTCCCGTTGCGGAGTCGGTTCCAGATTTAACGGGTATGGAGGACTTGTTGGTGGTGCGGGAAAAATTGGCAGCCTTCTCTACATCATCCTTGCCTGCTACATAACTTTGTAAAAAATGATTACCTATTTACAGGGGCTATTGGCTTCTAAAAAACCTACCGAGGCCATTCTTGACCTCCAAGGCGTTGGATATTTGGTGTTAATTCCCACCTCATCCTATCAAACATTGCCCGAAGTAGGCCAAAATATCCGTCTTTTTATTCATTATTATGTAAATAACAACACCGATACCATTGCCCTTTATGGTTTTGCTACACAAACCGAACGTAGCGTATTTGAATTGCTCATTGGCGTATCCGGCATAGGCCCCAAAATGGGCTTAGCGGTTCTATCGGCTATGAGTCCAAGCGAATTGCAAGAAGCGATGACAAACAATGGTACTGATTTGTTGACCAAAATCCCAGGTGTAGGTAAAAAAACTGCGGAGCGGATGATTGTGGAGCTGAAAGACAAATTTGCCACCTTAGACTTGCCCAGAAACGCAACCTTGGCCGCGAATACCACACCGGAGAAAGCGGCTGCACGGGCAGATGCCCTTTCCGCACTTGAGGCATTGGGGCTTTCTCGCGCCATTGCTGAAAAAAAACTCCGATTGGTGCTACGCAACCATCCCACCATAACCTCTGCACAGGACTTGATTCGCCTTGCCTTACGCGAAAATGCGTGAGATTGCTTTTGGATATAACGGGAGTTCATTGTACTTTTAGGTGCATGAGATGCCAAGTAATTGGTATTGAACAAAAAACGACTTGCTCAACGAGCGCCGATTATTACTCGCTATGCCCCGCATTTTATTGGTTGATGACGAGCCAGACCTGCTCCAGTTGCTACGTTACCGCTTGGAACGGGAAGGTTTCGAGGTGTTTTGGGCCGAAGATGGCCAAGAAGCGCTACATAAATTACGCGAAATCCGTCCGGACTTAGTGGTATTGGATGTGATGATGCCCCGTATGGATGGTGTAGAGACGTGTAAACGGATCCGAAACGACGCTGCTTTTGCCCAAGTTCCCATCCTAATGCTTACGGCCAGAACCACCGAGAACGATGAAATCTTGGGATTAGAGGCTGGGGCGGATGATTATTTGCCTAAACCTATCTCTACGCACCTTTTCATCAGCCGACTACGCGCCCTACTCCGGAGGACATTGCCGGAAACTGCTCCAGAATTAGAGGTCGCTTCGATGTTTGATATTCGGGTAGATCGAGAGCGGTACTTGGTGCTGCGTACCTTAAACAATGGCACTGAAGAGGAAATCAGGCTTCCTCGAAAAGAATTTGAATTGCTTTATTTCCTCATCACACATCCGGGCAAGGTCTATTCCCGCCAAGAAATTTTGAACCAAGTTTGGGGAAGTGAGGTATTGGTGGTGGATCGGACAGTGGATGTCCATGTCCGCAAAATCCGTGAGAAATTAGGAGAAGACTACATTGAAACAGTGAAAGGGGTTGGATATCGGTTTAAACTATAGCCCTTATGCCCGAAACAGGACGCCCAAAATTGAAAATAGACGAGTTGGCCTTGAAAATGGCCTTCCTTGCTGCGGCGTTGATGGCCACATTGGTCGCAATAGGATATTTTGCCCACAATTTTCTTAGCTTTCAACTCCTCATTTTGCTCTCCATACCGTCCATGGGATTGGCTTCCTATTTTGCAGCACGTTTCTTTCTTACCAGCCGGATCGAATTAGCGCACTCCACCCTAAGAAGAATCCGAAAACGAAACTTTGAAGGTATAGACAATACCAAACCCCCGCACGGCGACGCCTTAGACGAGCTGGTACGGCAGGTTTACCGCATTGGCCATACCATGCAATCCGAGATTAATCGTTTGAAACAACTCGAAAACTATCGTCGCGAGTTCTTGGGTGATGTTTCACATGAGCTTAAAACCCCAATTTTTGCCGTTCAAGGTTTTGCGGAAACCCTATTGGATGGCGCCTTGGAAGACGAGGCCGTTAACCGTGTGTTTATAGAGAAAATTCTTCGGAACGCAGAGCGGCTAAACAACTTGGTGGAGGACTTGGCTTCGATTTCGATGATCGAAACAGGTGAACTTAAAATGAATCTTCACCCGTTTGAACTTCAAACCTTGGTACAGGATGTGGCCGACGAACTAGAGCCATTGATGCTGAAGAACGAAATTCAATTATTTATTTTTATCCCGGAAAACCTAAGTTCTGTAAAAGCGGATCGCGACAGAATCCGGCAAGTTCTGGCCAATTTATTAACCAATGCAGCAAAGTATAACCGATCTGGCGGACGTATCGAAGTAACTGCTCGTAGGATTGGGGCAAAAGATGTCTATATTTCGGTATCGGATGATGGGTTGGGCATTGCACCGGAGCACTTAGACCGGCTTACTGAGCGGTTTTATCGGGTGGATAAGAGTCGCTCCCGCGACCAAGGTGGGACAGGCTTGGGTTTGGCGATTGTTAAACACATTCTAGAAGCCCATAAAAGCCATTTGGACGTAGAAAGTACCTTGGGTAAAGGCTCCACATTTTCCTTTTTGTTACCCATCCAACCCATCACGATAAACTTGGAGCCTACCCCGATCATCCAAAGCCAACCAAGCTAAGCCTCTAAAAACGCCCACATTCTTTCATCCTTCCGCAATCCCATATGCTTTATACGGCACAAGACTTGTATGCACCCGGACAATTGGCCATTGACAACCTCATTGCAACGGCTAATTGGATGATGAACGAACTGACAAAAGGACTGGCGCCTTACCAAATCACCTTGGCACAATATAAGGTGTTGCTCTATTTGTATCATCGATACCCGACGCATGTGAATGTTTCCCAGATTGGTGAGAACCTTGTAGATCGAACGCCGGACGTGACGAGACTCTTAGACCGCTTAGAAAAGCAGAATTGGATCGCTCGGAAGCGTGCCGACCATGACAAGCGCATTGTAGAAGTGCATATGACCGAAGCGGGGCTAACGTTGGTAGATGCCGTAAGAGAACTGCACGACCGGATTATTGAACGCTTATCGGGGATTTTATCAAATGCAGAGCATCTTTTACTGATAGACTATTTAGAACGGCTCCGACGTGCCCCACTTTAAACATCTGCGGCATCAAGAACTTGGGGTCTCGGGTACGGGCGCTTCGGCCTCTATTCCAGCACCAAGTAGTATGGCGCCACCCATTAGCCCCGCATCTTTGAGGAGCGCCCAAAGATACTTCAGGGCTTCCGGCCCTCCAGCAATGACACCCGGAAGGTGGATAACGAGTATATACAAGCCTAAAAGTACTGAAAGCAGTGTCATCGCCAACCGCGTATGCTTCTGGGTATAAATGCTGATGGCTGCCGCAATTTGGCAAAGGCCAGCGAGATGTACAAACACTAAGCCAAAAGGAACCCATTTAGGCATCACCCCACCAATAATTGGCGCTGCCAGCAACTGCTTCACACCAAACAATAAAAAGGGCAATGAAAACAAAATCCGACCGATGCGTGGGTTTAAGATCACTACCTCTATTTGCTTCATGCTTTTCATGTCTTGTCAAAATTTTGGGGTTGGATGATGCAAATATAGGACTTCTATACCAAGTGCGGCGAAAAATCGGTTGAATTCAAGAATGTTTTCCAGAAAGAGGCGGTTATTTTCCAGAATGAGGAAGATTTTTCTCAACAAATAAAAAAAATCTGCCAAACAGATCGAACCACGTTCTCCTGCTTTATTTTCTGGTATGCGTAACCTGATTTCCATATTCCTGATAACTGCGATCTGGAGCCTCATCAGCCCAGTTGTTGCTCAAGAAATGCCCCTGAGGGGGATGGTTTGGGATGTACCCAAGTCCGAAAAAGAAGCCCTTTCCGAGATGAAAGCCCTGCATAAGATTGGCGTAAGGGCCTTAAGAACCAATTTGGTCTGGCGAGACACACTCTTTGCCTTGGCGGATTCTATGGGCATGTATTTTTTTCAGGAGCTCCCTTTTTCTGATCTCTCGGTTGCAGAACTCCGGCGGATGCTCCCGTTTGCGATTAAAACCCTTTCTAAGAACATCGAAAAATCAAAGAAGTATCGTTCAGCACGGTACTTTGGTCTTGCCCAGAACTGCGATACCAGCGATCCCGCTGCCATGGTGTATTTCTCCGGATTGATGAATGTCATACGTACAAAGGGCGCACCTTTTACACAAGGTTATTACACCACCTCTTTCACCAAACGCGACCAAGCGTTTCCTTCGGTAGATTTTGTCTTGGTGAAAGCCATAGATCGCGATGATCCGATTGCCCTTACCCAGCAAATGTCTCGACAAACGAATGGCAAAGCGATGGGGGTGGTCTTAGGTATGGGGGTTTCCCGCGAGAACAGAATGGGATATAAGGTGCAAAATAGTCCCGAAGCCCAAGCGCGATATTTGGAGCGAAAACTCAATCGGTTGGTATATACGTCTCCAGTACCGCTAAAAGCTATTTTTGTGTATCGTTGGAAGGACGTCTCCCGATCCATTTTTTCACAAAGTGCAACAACGGATCACAATTTGCATTATGGCCTTTGGGGAACCGATAAAAAACCAAGGCCGGGCTATGACGTGGTAAAAGGAATATATACGGGTAAACAAACCGTTTTTGCCTTTAAAGCGGGTTCGCCTTTGGCCCAAGATCAGGTTTGGATGATTATTTTGGGTTGGGTGATTGTAGCCCTTATTGTGATTGCGTACATCCTTTCGTATCGGCTTCAAGATATTTTGCCTCGCTTTTTCCTTGCTCACGATTCGTATCAAGAATATCTCCTGCGGTCGCGAGATGCACATACCGGAACAAATGCCTTGCTAATGGTGGCTTTTGGTCTTTGCGCGGGCTTATCAAGTGTTATTATCTTTTATGGACTTAGGCCATACTCTGCACTGGGGTATTTTGTCGAAGAACTGCCCGCGATGTTCCAATTCGTTGTTTTGGCGGCTCTCCGGATGCCGTGGAGTTTTTCGCTCTTTGCTACAGTGATCTTTGCGGCCACGATGATTTTTATTGCCCTATTGTTATACGGCCTTGCGCGGTATTTTGGCCAACAAACCATTACACCGCAAAAAACCCTTATGGTTACGGTTTGGGCACAGTGGCCTATGGTCATTCTCATGTTAACGGCCATGGTAACGTTTAATACTTGGGGAACCTCCAGTATGTTGCCTCCCTTATATTTAATCGGATTTTGGGGCTTGCTTAACATTTTAGCCTTTTTCCAGATTGCATACGACTTTGCCTATATTGTCAAAAAGCCTTTTTGGATGCTTGCTTTAGGAGGATTGGCCGCCTTTGCGCTCATCAGCATTGTGTTTTTACTTTTTAGATTCCCCGAGATGTCTTCGGAATGGAACTTCTTAACCAACCTCATCAAAGAGGGATTGGAACGCGGTGTTTACGTCTCACCCACAAACTGATGTTTGATGAAACACCATAAACCCAAAAAATTGGATGCCGTTTTAGATTCCCTTATCGACAAATGGGGGATACGGGAACGCATCGAAACCGCAAAAGTTATTGAGGCTTGGGCCAATTTAGCCGGTCCGCAAATCAATGGGGTTACAGAGGCGGTATGGTTTAAAAATGGGCGCCTCTTCGTCCACATCATTTCACCAGCATGGCGGCAAGAATTGTACATGCGCAGAGCAGAGTGGCTTAGACGACTAAACGAAGAGTTAGAGACTGGTAGGGTAGAAGAAATTGTTTTTCGGTAGCGCATGAGGCCACTCGGTACAAGAAACACCTAACCTATCCTTGCTTCAGTACATTAATAAGAGTCGCTGCGTCAATCGTGGATAAAAAAATGATCACCATTAACTTAAAGCATGATGCGTTGTTAAAAAAATCCGTATTTATTTGTTTAAAGTGCTGAATTATATCAATAAGGTATTCTATAATTTTAAATAAAAGTTAAGGACTACCTCAACAGATATTTTTAGAGAAGGGCTTAGGTATCTCAAATTTTATTTTAAAAGTGGCATAATTTTTATGCGACATAAAAGAGCAACAAACCGCTAACAAGGTAATGCTATAAGCGGGTTTAGTGGCTTCGATTGGGCATCTAAGCAAGGCTCAACATTCAGTTCGGTGCTAAAAATCTTCGCCTGCGCCAAGTTGCAAAACGTTAACAGTCAGCTTAACACAACACAATAAAAAGCCAAGAAATCATGGATAATGATTATTTAGACAGCATAAGAAAACAATTCGGGTATTACAAAATGCTCGGCGACAAAACATTTTTGCAACTGAATGACGACAAGTTATTCTGGAAATATAATGACGACAGCAACAGTATTGCAACTATTGTAAAACACTTATGGGGAAATATGCTTTCGCGTTGGACAGATTTTTTGACTTCGGATGGAGAGAAGGAATTTCGTGACAGGGATGCTGAATTTGAAAACGATATTAAAAACAGAGAAGAACTTTTAGAAAGATGGAACGAAGGGTGGAGTTGTCTTTTCAATGCAATCAATGCTTTGACACCCAACGACCTTGACAAAATTATTTATATACGCAATCAAGGACACACCGTAACCGAAGCAATTAACCGACAACTTGCACATTATCCATATCATATTGGACAAATTGTTTTTTTAGGCAAAATGCTTGCTGAAAATGGATGGACTTCATTATCAATACCAAAAGGAGACTCACAAGTTTATAACACGAACAAATTTTCAAAACCAAGGCAAAGGGGACACTTTACAGATGAATATATAAGTGATGAAAAATAAATAATCGAACAGCTAAGATCAGCTGGGTTCAATGGCGGGTAACGTGGCTAATTGAACATTCTATCTCGCATCCACTATTGTGGAATATCGAGAAACAAGAAACTTTAGCAGAGAAGTTTGAAATTGGAAAAAAGGAGAATTGAAAATGCTGCTCCGAGGAGGTATCCTATTGTTTAACAATCTATCTTGATAGATGTGCAAAATTTGATCGTTTCAGATTGATTGGCTCATTACGCAAGTGGATACAACATTCCGGTTCACACCTAACCCAGATCAACATGAATGAATTTGCAACACTATACGACTATCTTATCCAAAAACGTGGTGCAACTGAAACGTTCCCTTTTGGGGAGGATGTTTTGGTGATGAAGGTAATGGGTAAGATGTTTGCACTAATCCGCATTAACGAGATCCCTACCAAAATCAACCTCAAATGTCATCCAGAGCGGGCTTTAGCACTACGTGCGCAATATGATGCCATTCAACCCGGCTACCATATGAGTAAACAACATTGGAATACTATTACCGTAGGCGATATTCCCATGTCTTTGGTATTTGAATTGATAGACCACTCATACGATTTGGTGGTAGCCTCCCTCAAAAAAGCGGAACGAATGTCACTAGCGTGATGAACAACACCTTGCCATAAAGCTACCCTTGTTTGTGTTTACGAAATAAAACCATTGACCCATCCTCAATTTCCCTATAGCCCAAAGTTGTATAGTTGTATAAGAGATGTAACGAATTTGTATTGCACCTGTTAGACGCCTTTTTTACGGCTCTAAAAGCCCTCCATAACCTGCCTGCACATTCCGAAATATTCTATAATAGAACAAGTAACAACTTGGGTTCATGTTAACTTGTGGGCATACCTAAAAATGAAAAAGCACACGACAAAACTTGACGTGTGCTTTAAGATATATAATATCTTTATTTCTTATCGAACGCCGATATAGTACCGCGCACCATTTGGGTCTGCTGAAGATTGACGTCCATCACTTCTCGGACCTCCAAGCAACAAAAGCCCAGTTGCATGTGGGGTTGCCATAGAAGTTCCACTAATCGTGTTATATCCACCGCCTTTCCAAGTAGAGTTGATGCTGACACCGGGTTCTGCCCAGTCAACAATGCTTGCATTGTAATTGGAGAAGGAAGCAAGTTGGTCAGAACTGTTTGTAGCAGCTATGGTGATCACGTTCGGGGCATTTATCCGACCCGGAGACGAGAGGTTGGCATCTTGGCTTTCATTTCCTGCTGCCAAAGCAAATTTAACACCTGTTGCAGCAGCATTCCGTACCGCATCATCTAAAGCCGTACTTACCCCACCTCCCAAGCTCATGTTAGCAGCGGAGCATAGGCTTGTACCACCAGCAGCGACGTAGTTTACCCCTGCAATGACGCCAGAATTGGTTCCGCTACCTTGACTGTTCAGCACCTTAATGGCAACAATTGTAGCGCCCGCAGCTACACCAATAACCCCTATCGTATTGTTTTTTGCGGCTATAGTTCCGGCAACGTGTGAACCATGGCCGTTTCCATCATCCGCGTTTTGTGCGTCTTTACCACTAGTAATAAAGGTACGGCTGTTGGCAATATCTACGGTCAAGTCTGCATGGTCTAAGTCCACCCCGGTATCCAATACACATGCACGAAGGCCAACGCCATTGGCTGCTCCGCCAACACGAGTAATCCCCCATGGGGTGGTTTGTGCAGGCGAGGTGCCACCGCCACCACCGGGTTTAGCAGATGCCGAAGGATTGTTGAGTACGATAAAGCGATCCTGTTCGACATAATCTACTTGGGGGTCTTTTTTAACGGCCTCAAGTTGTTCGTTGGAAAGTTGAACCGTTACACCCTGAAATCCTTGTATGGCGTCGAAGGTGTAGAGGGGTTCCTTCATGGTTTTGTTCAGCGCACTGTTTAAATAGGCTTCTGTAGAGACTCCTTTTTTGAGGACAACGATGTACTGTCCGGGAACAATATCTCCGTTTTTAACAGAAAGTGACGCTGTGTCTGTGTCTGGTATCGCCTCAGAAGTTTGAATGTCGTCACATCCAAAACTAAAGAGACTTAGGCCCAGTGCAAGTGCAGCTAGTTTGGAACGCATAAGGTTTTTTGGTTTTTTGGGTTATGAAGTTAACCACGACAAATTGAGAATCGTAGTTAAAGGAGGATTAATGAACTGTTTAAGTGTCAAAAGATTGGAAAGTATTAATAAATATAAAGTTAAGTATAACGATAATGCAAGTGGTGCCCTTAAAAACAAGACTTTTTTTTGGTAATCGTTATGATTTGGCCGACAGTACCGAAGGGAGGTGTCAAACATTATACCTATGTTTTTATTCGTTAAAGGCTCAAAATACAAATTGCTCAATAACTAACCATCATCGCTAAGAGGTGAAGTTGTTAAATTGTTTGCTCCACTTTTTCCCAGAACAATTAGGTGTTTTACCCTTTGGGAATCCACGTCACATCAAAAGACGGGGTTACGTTCATCGGCCTGACGGAAGGCTTATTCGTCTTCCTCCACTTTTAAAATCATATATTTTCTTTTTTTCTTCATTCTGGAAACAGATATGCTCTTCAGGCTCTGACGGCGGCAATCGCCCGCAATTCAATCGTAACCCATTTTGAGACCAAACTTAGCATAGGCTTTGCAGGCGGTATGTTGCCAAACGATTATTTTAGCCTAAAACAAGACTCCTGAAATGATGAAAATCGTTGTCCTGACAGCGCCAAGCGGCTCCGGAAAAACCACCATTGCCAAAGCACTTTTGGCTCAATTCCCGTTGATGCGATTCTCCGTTTCGGCGACAACCCGTCCAAAACGCCCGTATGAGCAACACGGACGGGACTATTTCTATATGTCAGAAGAGTCCTTCCGTGCAAAAATTGCTGAAGATGCGTTTATTGAATACGAGGAAGTATATCCGGGCTTGTTTTATGGTACGCTACGCTCCGAAATTGAACGGATTGCCACTTCTGGCATTGCGCTTTTGGACATAGATGTGGAGGGGGCACAAAATGTGAAGGAACAATATGGCGAACACGCCCTGACCTTATTCATCAAACCACCGAGTTTGGAAGTCTTACGAGCGCGTTTACTTGCACGAGAAACCGAGACCCCAGAATCGTTGGAACGACGATTAAAAAAAGCAGCCTATGAGATGTCTTTTGCGGACAAATGCGATATTGTGATTTTGAACGACGATCTGGATACGGCTGTTGCCGAGGCGATGGCACACGTACATCAGTTTCTGACGAGCCGGGCAGCTAAATCAGTTTAACGTGCGTTCTGGAGTCATCTGGTTGTGGACGATCAAAATTTTGTGGTATCTGGACGGCCTTATCTTGTTGTTCGCTTTGAAAGGGCTGATTCTATTAATAACAATAACATAGAACCAGCAACTCACGGAAGTAACTCAAAGAAGAAATGTGCCAAAATGGCTCCATTAACCTGAATTTCCACTTTGTGCGTGCCGGGGAAAAGAGGACGGGTAGTCATGTTCCGGCGAAGTAAGTGTTTCTTTTCAACGATAAGGGGCCGGTTTGTCGTCAGATGAGCCACTCGCAGTTTATAGACTTTTTTACCCGCAAGGTTGCCTTGTTTGTTTTGGAAGTGCATCACATAGTCTATGGAAATGGTTTTGGGGGAATTGGCACTCACTTCAAATCCAAAAGACAGGGCGTTGCCCATTTGTACCGATGCGTCGTGATTGACTTCCGTTACGGAAATATCTTGGTGGTCACCAAAGCCCAAAAGTGTCAATGCCGCAGGATGTCCTGTTTTCACCAACGTTCGTAAAGCATGTTTTTGCAAAAAAGCCATTTCAGCAGCATCTTGTTTGCCCATCTCAGACCAAATATTTAGCCGGTTCAAGACGAGGTCTGGCATACGTTTGGCAAGGTCATTCAAATGGTTTGCCACACTTCTGGTCACGTATCGGGTAGGATCAGCAAACAAGCGATCCAGAATTGGGAGAGCCGTTTCGGGCGGCCACGATAATTTTTGTGACCAAGGAAGCATGGGGCGGCTGCCTTCACTACACAAGCGCCGGACGTGGTAATTCGGGTCTTGCGTCCATGTTAATAAGGTGGCCAAGGTCTCTTCTGGAAAAGCATTGATAAAGTACCGGATGGCATCCTCGGCGGAGAATCGCTTGGTAATTTCGCGCAGTGCCGCCAATGAAAACGCAAGTTCCTGACGTGTGCATCCATAGTGCGCCACATAATCACTAAATGGGGCATAGATAAAATCGCCAAAATCTTTGTCGCTCCGGCTTTCGTCCAATGGTGCGGGCAGGGCGTTGAGCAATACCTTGACGGCCTCTTGGTAGGTTGGCGGCAAATGCGTATGAAGGCAAGTGCGGATATGGGCAATACGCTGTTTTAGCTCCAAAACCGGAAACGCCGTAGCCACCTCGTCCACAAAAGCCTTCTCCCGAAACGCCGGATAAACCCGTGCCAGGTCTTTGGCCAATTGAGCCACTTTGGGTTGGTTAAACAAATGGTCTTTCAGAGAGAATTTTTCTTCCATGTGGTAATTTTCGTTTCTTTAAACGATTTATTTTTATAAAGTTATGTATGTTACGAATTGGAAATCTTAATCACAAATTTTCACTTTAAGCAGGTTTGAGGCGCGACCAAATCCAAAAAGGAGCATACAAAAGGGTAAAAAGGATCAGTCCCAAAACACCCATATAAGGAATGTAATACGGCCAATCGGGCATCCTTAACGCATCGGCGGCAATGGGGGCATGGCCCAGAAACATGTAGTTCGCATTGGGAATCAACCAATCCGCAAAGCCAATGGGAAGTGCCAAAAGTGCGGTAATGCCCAATGTTCGGAAAATCCCCCCAAAAGTGGGGCGAAGGCCATAACCGATCACCAAATACAGCGGTGTAGCCACCAATAAAGTATGCCATAAAAAGAAGGGCGCTGCATAAATGTCTTCATAAGCCAATTCTGGCATGAACAATCCGGCAAGTCCACCACCAAGTCCCCAAAAATACCCCGCTTCAAATGCCCAAAATTTGCGGGTGAGGGCAGCATAAGACAACGTAATGGCCGAGATGTCGCACAAGTGAAAAGGCAAGCCCTCGGCAAGCGACCAAAAACCACCTTGAACTTCTAAAAACGTGATCCAACCGTAAAACCCGATAAAGGCCGCAACCAAGCATTGGGCGATGAGGCGTTGTTGCTGTGGCGTTTGGTAAGACCTGCCGAGATAGGCCAAGGCTCCTATAAACAAAAAAGATAAGGCAAGCGCCGAAAGGTGATACGGGCCATACCAAACAAAAGGTGGTACTTCAACCGACATAATCGCACTGTTTATGGTCGGTGAACCTGCACGTCCGGCTCGTCATTTGGCATTTGGGGCACGGATTGTTGCGCAGCCGCCTCGGCCTCGGCACGTTTTTTGGCCTCATATTGGGCCTTAAGCCGTGCAAGATTTTCTTTGGTCCATTTCTCGTTCTCGGTGTCTTGTTTTTGCATAAACTTATAAATGGGATAAACCCCAGCAGCCATTGCGAAAGCAACCGTTAAAAACAGTATCACGGACATTACTTCAAAAGACATAAAGGCTCCGTATATTTTAAACAGAAAAACGGGGCAAACCCAGCCCCATATCCCTCAACATATTTCCCAATATAAGCGATTTATGACGCAAAATCTGGTTCGCGTGGTAGATGTTTATCCTTATCGTAAAACAGATCAAGGGCATGAGTTTTTGTTGTTACGGCGTGCGGTCGGTGTTGTCTATGCCAAGCAGTGGCGCATGATCGGCGGAAAAATTCACCCGCAAGAATCGGCTTGGCAAACGGGTCTTCGTGAACTATATGAAGAAACCGGGCGAATACCGCACCTCTTTTGGGTTTTGCCGTCCATAAATACCTTTTACAACTGGGCGACGGATACCATTTGTCACACACCTGCCTTTGCTGCGGAATTACAAGCAGACCCCATCTTAAACCACGAACATGATGCTTTTGCATGGTTCTCGGCACAAGAGGCCATCCAATATTTGGCATGGGACGAGCAAAAAAGATTGCTCATGTTGCTGAATCAGGTATTAAGCGAAAAGCGGTTACTGTCCGATTGGATCATTCCACATTTGCGCGAGACTACACATATATAAAATAATTCTCGCATTGGCCTCTATGTTGGCTTTTTTTGTATTTTTAGGGGGTTATTACGCTTTTCGATATGACAGAACAAGCAATTCAGCATACTGAAAACCCATTGGATAGCGACATCCAGTGGTTAGAAGGAGTGGGGCCGCGCCGTGCCGAGGTCTTCCGAAAAGCTGGCGTCCACACGTTCAGAGATTTGTTTCGCTTCTTTCCGAGGCGTTATTTAGACCGCACGACGGTCACGCCCATCCATCAGTTACAAGAAGGGTTATCAACCACCATTGTAGGGCGTGTGGTCTCGCAAAATATGATCGAAGCCGGTAAAAAACGGTTCGAGATGCAGGTGGAGGATGAGTCAGGCGGGCGCGTAAACTGTGTTTGGTTCAATGGACATCAATGGGTACGGCGGTTGTTCATAAATGGCGAATTGGTAGCGCTACATGGTTCTCCGCAAAAATTTGGTCGGACTTTTTCGTTAACACATCCTGATTTCGACAAATTAGAAACCGAAAAAGCCTCGCTCACCACGGGACGTATCATTCCCTTGTATCCGGGCGGACAATCATGGGATAGGGTTGGATTAACCAATAAAGCCCTACGACATATTATTTATGGCCTATTTAAAAAATATGGCCTGCTTTTGGAAGAAAACCTACCCGAATCCATTCGCAAAACGTATAACCTTATGGAAGGCCGTATTGCGCTACGGGCCATCCATTTTCCTAAATCGGAGGAAGAACGAGAGTTGGCCATGCTCCGATTAAAGTTTGAAGAATTTTTTTTCCTTCAGTTGCTCTTGGCCACCACCCGACAACAGGTCAAGAAAACTGCCGATGGCTTGGTCTTTGAAGCGCCGGGAAAGTACTTCGAGCAGTTTACCCAAGCCGTACTACCCTTTACCCTCACCAATGCGCAGCTAAAAGCCATCTCGGATGTCCTCGTGGATACGCACAGTGGCTATCCGATGAACCGTTTGGTGCAAGGTGATGTGGGCAGCGGGAAGACCGTTGTGGCCATAGCAGCCATGTTACACGCCATAGACAGCGGATACCAAGCCGCCTTTATGGCCCCAACCGAGATTTTGGCAGAACAACACTACCAAAGCCTATGCCGCTATTTGGAACCTCTGGGTCTAAAAGTACACCTCTTGGTGGGCGGACAACACAAAAAAAGACGAACCGAAATCCTGAATGATCTGGCCACAGGCGAAGCCCAAATTGCCGTTGGAACACACGCCATTATCGAAAATAAGGTTGTTTTTAAAGCACTTGGCATGGCAGTTGTGGACGAACAACACCGCTTTGGGGTGATGCAACGCGCCCGAATGTTCGACAAAGGACAACGGCCACATATGTTGCTGATGACAGCCACACCGATTCCGCGCTCTTTGGCCATGACCTTATATGGAGATTTGGATGTGACCATCATGAACGAATTGCCCGCTAACCGGAAGCCGATCAAAACCCTCCTCCGTAATGAAGCCCGACGTGGCGAGGTCTATGAATTTATGCGTACAGAACTTCGCGCCGGACGACAAGCCTATGTGGTTTACCCTTTGGTGGAAGAAAGTGAAAAACTAGATCTTAAAGACGCCGAAAATGGCTTTGAGCAGATTACGGAAGCCTTTCGACCCTATAAAGCCGGATTGGTGCATGGTCGGATGTTGCCCTACGAGAAAGAGGAGGAAATGAAGCGTTTTAAAGACGGAGCATTGGACATTCTGGTGGCAACGACGGTGATAGAAGTAGGTGTGGATGTGCCCAATGCGTCTGTTATGGTTATTGAACATGCGGAGCGGTTTGGCCTGAGCCAGTTGCACCAGTTAAGAGGGCGCGTGGGACGTGGCACGGAGCAAAGTTATTGTATCCTCATGGCAGACTATAAGCAATCCGCCGAGGCCAAAACCCGCCTGGAGGTCATGGCCAGTACTACCGATGGCTTTGTGATTTCGGAAGAAGACCTCAAATTACGCGGCGCTGGGGATTTCTTCGGCACACGGCAAAGTGGCCTGCCAGACCTCAAAATTGCCAACATCACACAAGACGCAGACATTTTGACCCGCGCTCGTGAGGCCGCTTTTGCCTTGATTGAGAACGATCCCCACCTCCGCATACCAGAAAACGAACTTACGCGCAATCACTTTCTCCGCTCCGCTCCAAAAAGCCTCGGCATGGCACGCATTGGCTAAGCAAATCCCTGATGTTGTGGATTTAACCTTGGCTATTGAGAGGCTAAAGAGATACCCACTTCCTCAAAAAGTCTCGAATTTGATGATGAAGACGGTTTCCCGTTCTAAGTGCTTAAAACCACCATCCCAAACTTAACGTTGGAATGATTGGAAAAATGCTTACCTGTTTAATTTTAGTCTCCGATTTTATCACTCCTAAAATAGGGTCAATTTCAATTTCTTTCTCAGGATAGACATAGAAAGGACTTTTATGTTGAAAAGGCAGTCTTTGCGTAATGATCATTTGTCAGTATTTCATTATAAGATTTTGACCTTCTGAAAATTATAGTGGAACTAAGCTCTTAAAACAAGCATCAGAAGTAGAGCTTAAAACTTAAGGTTGGAATGATTGGAAAAATACTTATTTGTTTTATCTTGATTGGAGATTGTATCGTACCTAAGAAGGGATCTACTTCTTGATCTCCACCATCTGTATAAACATAGAAAGGATTTTTATGGGAGTAAACATTATAGATACTTAGCATCGTCTCTCTTCTTTTTTCCTCAAACCTTCTACGAATGCCTATATCTAAATGGTGTGTGGCAGGTAATCTGTAACCATTTTTTTCACTATATATTGTTATCCGCTCTCCATTGATGTAATAATATCCTATAGGAAAGGTAATAGCTTGACCTGTTCCGTATGTCCAAGCCAGCGTATAAGTACGCTGATTTACATCTCGGCTCGCCACAATAGAAAAATTGTGCTTCCTATCATACCTATACAAAAATGCTCTCCCTTCATTGAGTTCTATAAAGTTTCGTTTCGATTCAGAAAGTGTATATCCCAACCACCCTTGCCATTTGCCACCTCTCTTCTGTATAAACAACTCCATCCCTTTTGCTATTCCTGTACCTTGTACCACCCGATTTTGCCAATCATCTCCGTCAACGACAGAGACGCCTTCTTTATACTCTAAAAGATGCTTCATCTCCTTGTGATAAATCTCAATGCTGATTTCCAACTTTTGCTTATTTGGAGAAAAGGTTTTGGCAATTCCCGCGCTTACTTGCAAGGCTTCTTGAGGTTTTATGCGTTTCGTACTTGGCACCCATAAATCAGTGGGGAGGCCTACACCACTATTACTTAATAAGTGGATAAATTGTTGGGTTGTTCCTATTGCACCTTTTAAACTCCATTGCTTATTGAATAAATATCTGGTACTAAATCTGGGTTGGATTCGAGGATAACTTTTGCCTTCTACAACTGCCAAATCAGCTCGAACCCCTATAATATTTTTCCATCTTTTTGTTGCACTCCATTCATCTTCTGCATAAATATAATTATCTAAAGCGTTTGTTTTTACTTGCTGTGTACTTCGGCTTTTTCCTTCACTAAATATTGAAATTTTTGGAATGAAATGTAAAAAAATGCCACCAAATCCATATTTTAGTATATGGGTTTGATTCCAAAAATATTCAAGATCAGCTTTCAAGGAAACTTCTTTTATACCGGAAGAAAATAAAATTAAAGTATTGTTTTTATGACCGCTCTCATCAATTTGCAAAATAGAATTTTCAAGATTAAAGTTATATTGACTATAAATAAAGCTTGAATTCATAAAGCTCTTATTGCTTAATACATGATTCCAACGCAGGGTGGTCGTTAAATTTCCCCAATTTATTTCATTTTGTTCTTTTGAACCAAAACTCCCACTAATATAAGATTGCCCATAAACATCTTTTCCACCATATAGGCTAAAGTAAAAACGATTTTTTGTATCTTTAATATAATTTGTTTTAAAATTAAAATCGGTAAAATGATAGTTTAAATCAACGTTCTTAGTGATTGCTCCTACAACCCTCATCGCTGCAAATAGGACATCGGCATAGGTTCTTCTTACAGTAAATAGAAAGGAGCTTTTACTCTTTTGAATGGGGCTTTCAATCATTATTTTAGAGGATATTAACCCAACTTCTGCGTTAATATTTCTTTTTTCCGCATTTCCTTCTTTCATTTGCAAATCAATTACCGAAGACAATCTTCCGCCATACCGAGCAGGTGCATTTCCTTTATAAACTTCAATATGATTTAGAGCATCTGGATTAAAAACGGAAATAAAACCGAATAAGTGTTGGGCATTATATACGGTAGCACCATCTAAAAGCATTAGATTTTGGTCTGGACTTCCTCCCCGGACATGAAGCCCAGCTGTACCTTCATTACCGCCTTTGATACCGGGCATCCATTGTAAGGTTTTTAGCACATCCGCTTCACCTCCTATGGTTGGCATATTACTGACGTCTTTTGGCTTTAGTAGGATAAATCCCATTTGTACTTGCTCTTCGATGGGTGTATCTGCGAATACCTCTACTTCCGATACATTTGATTGCTCGTGTAGTTTAATAATAAGGGGCCTATTGGTTTGAGAAGTAACATTAATGGTTTCGGATTGGTAGCCGATGTAAGAAACCCTAATTTGCGTTGGCATTTTTCGCAATTGAATGCTGAAAAAGCCATAACGATTGGCACTTGCGCCATTAGCCTCGTTTATTTCTACTATATTAGCACCAATAAGGACTTCATTGCTTTGTGCATCTTTAACATAACCTGAAAATGGTTGTGCATGGATAACACCAAAAAAAATTATGAAAATAAAAATGTATTTAATCATTCGTTTGTTTTAGAAAATAAACCGATATATTGTTGGATATATTCAGCGAAAAAATCGCATAAATTCCTTTTACTTTCCATTCAAGGTTAACTTCTTTTAAAAAATTTTGTGCGGTAAAGTATAGACGTATTTTATGCTCATTTAAGTACCAACCACCATTTAAGTTTGTAAAATCTTCCGTATTATCTTTTCGGATTTGACCAAAAAGTCTGCCATCAGATTCAAATTCCAAATGGCCTTCTGCATTGGGAAAATTAATAGTTTCTAAGTTGACAGTTTGCGAAAACCCATCCATTATTTTGTATTTTCCAGCAATAAGTGTTTCAGTAGGGATTGCATTCTTAGACCAATTAAACCTATTTACCCCTGTAAAAATTCCATAGCCATTTTCGATTTCTCCTTTAAAGGGTATTGGCTCTGAAAGTAAGTTATATTGATGTTTTATTTGCTTGTTCTTATATAGAAGATAATTGTAAAATTGTTTTTCTATATGTAAAATTTCTATTTGATATTGAGAGCTTTCTGTCTCTATGCCATGTTTTATGTTAATTGACTTTATATCCTTGGGAATTTTTCCAGAAAATTGGTCGAGCCAATAATCACCCTGATTCTCCAAATATAGCAGTGAACTATATGTTTGTTCATTAACTTGTTGTTGTAATTCTGGATTTAGGATTTTAAAACCTATAGGACTATACTCGAAGTAATTTTCCCATGTATTTAAACTGCTTTCATACAATCTTACCTGGATATATATATCATCTTTTTTTGACTCTTGCCTGACTTCAAACTGGCCAAGTTCTTCGTTTGGTGTAATAGTAATGGGTGTTAGGCTTGGGAGTTGCCCAGTGGCACGAACTTGTGGGTATCCATTCGCTTGTATTTTTAAGGTATAGCTAATATTATGTTTGGGTAAATTCTGGTCTGACCAATAATACCCACCTCCTAAATGGTTTAATTGCCGAACGCTTCCATCGCTTCCATAGATAATAACTTCTGCATCTGCGATGTGGTTTGTGAGTTTTGTATCCGCAAAAGTGTTACTGTGTTGGAGTATTAATTTCCAAGTCTTACCTTCTTCAAAAACACAATAGACTACGGGTTTTTTTATGGATACCGAAGATGAATCTATCTCGGAAATACAAGAAGAGAGAAAAAAGCCCAGAAACAGGAAGTAGATCTTAAACATAGAAGAAGGAAAGAGATAGCCGTTAAAGCAATGTTCAACGGCTATATATGACAATTAAAATTAATTTACTATCTCGTTTGTAGCAAGTGTTGACCAATTACCCCCTATATCTTTAAATAGAACACTATGCCTACTTCTTGGGTCATATCCAGCATCTCTTCGATCAGTTCTGGTATTGATATCTTTACACCCCACAGTTACAAAGTAACCATCTGGTATTTCATTGTTAGATGTATTTACAAAATAAGAATAAGGTGCGCATTGAGCTGAGGCTGCATAAGTACCAGTGGTAGTTTGTGAGTTAAATGATGAGCTACTTCCCCAAACCCTAACAAATAAATCAACATTTTTTTCTAATTCAGGCGGGACAAGATAATGCCCAAATCCATACCAAGTCCCATTGATTCGGGCTCTAGCTCCTGTAAATCCATAAGCTTGTCGGGTAAAATAGGTGGTTCCTAATGCTTGATTACCAAAACGAAAACTAAGCTCGTAACAAGTGCCATAAACACAACTCACTGGAAAATTAGATACTGGAAAATCAACAAATTGAAAATCTGAAGTCTTTGTTAGTTTAGATACAAGAGGGTTTTTCAATCTTATTAAGTGCAGTTGGTTTTCGTCATGGAGATTTGCAAAATAAAGACTCAGCTCTCTTTCCACTTCTTTCCCATCGGCGCCATAAAACAACTCTACTTCTGTTCCTTTAGGGGTGTGTTTCAGCACTTGCTCTTTTTGGAATTCTAACATCTCTGCTCCCACTTTTACCCGTCCTTTTTCGTCGAGAACACTAACCGTAAAAGGGTCAACTGCATGTTTTAGGCTTTGCCAAAGGGTTTCGTTTAGTTCAATGGTTCTTTTTTTACGAAGTTCATTTTGTGCTGCCTCTGCTTCCTCATCCGAGGCAAAACTTTGAAGTTCTTTTTGCCTTGCGCTTAGTTGTAAGGTGTAGGTTCTCCCATTTTCGTTAAAAGTTTCTACACGGCTTTCTGAAGGGCTGCTGTGTGGCGAATCACATCCATTGAGTAGGATGGTCAAAGCCAAGAATGCGAAGAGTTTACGCATGGTGTTTGGTGTTGAAGTTGTTTATGTTTTTCAATTCATGAATTGAGGTGAATTGAGGTGAATTGAGGTGACTTGAGGTGAATTGAGGTGAATTGAGGTGAATTGAGGTGAATTGAGGTGAATTTAAAGAATGACATGTGTTTTGTCAAGGGTTGTTTTATTTTTTTCTGTGTAAAGTTATTTAATTACTGTAAATACACTTAAAAGATTTGTTATTATGAGGAATAAAGTATAGTTTATTTCTTGTTTTAAGCCTATAATTTCCAATTACTTATAGATAAATAATATTGAAATAAAACGTATTCATCTCGATAACTACTGGCAAGCAATCAATTATAAAAAGTAGGTTCCGCGAAGCCTCGGCATGGTACGCATTGGCTAAACAACTTTCTGATGTTCTGGATTTAGCTATGGCCACATAGAACCTTTAGCCTTTTCCAAAATCGTTTAGTGGCGGAACACGACACACCCGCGCAACGTTTTGATTTGGTTTTGATGCAGCCACCGGAAATACCCCGTTCCAAAGACAGTGCCTTATGATAGCCCTCACCAAGTATCTATTTTTATTTGTTTTAGTGATTCTAACTAATGGTTCTTCTTTACCACCTTCTGGATTTTCTGAAGAGATTCAGGATGCCTACGAGCGCAAAGACACGCTACGTTTACGCAAAGCCTTACAAGCGGCCACTACACAGTCCGAAAAGTTCTTGGCCATCTATCGGCTTTATCCTTTGACCTTGGACAAAAGCCTCCTTCGCAACATCCCAACCGAACTCAAGCAAAGTTCCGCAAGAGAATATGCCCTTTTGGCAGCACTTTGGAGTTACCGCATAAACGAAGACAAAAGTATTCTCATTTCTGCGGGCATGAGAATCAATGGCCTTTTAGACAAAGCAAAAAGACTAAACCCGAACGAACCTGTGTATTTATTAGTGGATGGGCAAGGGCTGTTTTATATGCCAAGCGTGTTCGGGGGGAGCTACAACAAAGCTTTGGTGCGTTTTAGAACAGCTCGCGATGTGATTGTTCGTGAAAAACCCGCCGGACTCAGCCGCTTGGATGCCGAAACGTGGATTTGGTACACCCTGCAAAAACAAAAAGCGGCCAACGCGCAGACGTATAAACAGGAATTATTGGGAAGAGGATTGCCCCAAGTCTATCGCGAATTTTTACTTAGCCCACCATGATGTTTTTGCTTTGGGCTTTGGTTGCCGCCTATTGCGTCCTTTTTGTAAATGTGCTTGCCAATCATTTTTACACCCGAAGAATCGCCCGACGCGCAAAGACAGCCCCAGAGGACTTACCTCGGATCTCGGTGGTTATTCCTGCTCGCAACGAAGCCACCAACCTATTGCGCTTATTGCCGTCCTTGCAGGCGCAAAACTATCCCCGCTTAGAGGTCTTGGTTTATGACGATGCCTCGGAGGACGAAACGTGGGAGGTTATTCAGCGATATGCAACAAATAACTTGCGCGGCATTCGGGGCAATGGCCCTGCAAAAGGATGGTTGGGCAAGCCCCATGCGTTGTTTCAGGCATCAAAACAAGCAACTGGCGAGGTTTTAATATTTTTAGATGCCGATGCCTATTTGCTGCACCCTAATACCCTTTCGCTTCTTGTACGCCAGTTCGCCGCTTTACCCGAAAAAGCCTACTTAAGCGGACTGCCATTGTTGACGGGTGGAGGTTTAATATTGGTGAGTTTAGTCCCTTTCTTGGTCACATCCCTCTTGCCCATGAACCTGATGCGTTTGGCACGTTTTAAAAGCCTGAGCATGATGAATGGGCAGTTCTGGATGATCCGCCGCAGGTTGTATGAAGCACTTCAGCCGCATGAATTTGCGAAAGACCGCATCCTTGAAGATGTAGAAATTGGACGCTATTTAAAAGGAAACCGTGTGATTCCCCATCTTGCGGATATAAAAAACCTGATCTCAGTTAGGATGTACGAGGACTTTAAGGAAGCGTGGCTTGGCTTCCGAAAAAACTTTTATTTGGTGGTTGGTGGCGGAAATCCCTTTTTATTTGGGCTTCTTTGGCTTTTTCTAACGGGGCTTCTGGTCGCTACGTGGTGGGTTTCGCCATGGTTTTTACTGGCAGGATTGGTGCTAAAAACCCTTGTAGATAAAATATCGGGTTTTCCGCTTTGGGTATCGCTTTGCACACCCATTTCTTTTGCTTGCCTTTCCGCATTGTTGTTAGACTCGGCGTTTTCGCATTGGACAGGGCGGATAACTTGGAAAGGCCGACACGTCTAAACCCTTTCGTACAGATTTTCCTTACAGCAAAAGCGTAAACACCGCCGTATATTGGACACTTAGTTTAGATTCAATCCAAATTACGATGAGATATTTCAGTTGGCTACTTGTGGTGATGCTTGCCGCAAGTTGCCATACACCCACAGACGAAACCCTTCGTACACGAGACGCCAAACAACACGCGATGGCGGATATCACGTTGTTAAAAACGGAACTTCGGAACCTCCATCGGGAAATTGCTGCGCCAACGCCTCATCCGCAACAAATTCAGGAGACGTTCCGGTCTGCTCGGCGGCATTACAAAGCTGTAGAGTACCTCGCCGAGTACTTGGTTCCGCGTGTGGCCAAGCGTTTGAACGGGCCTGCCCTTCAAAAGGTGGAAATAGATGCGGACGAAATCACAACCACCGACCCTAACGGCTTTCAGGTGGTAGAGGCACAGCTTTTTCCCGAATATGCACCCCAAAACAAACAAGCCTTAGTCAATGAAGTGGCTTATTTGGTGCAACTCACCGAGCAATTAGAGACCAACCTCTCGGTGAGTACGCTTAAAGACCGACAGCTCTTCGAGGCCATGCGGCTCCAAGTAGTACGTATTTTATCATTGGGAATTTCCGGCTTCGATTCGCCTGTGGCACTCTATTCCCTGCCGGAGTCCGTGGCCAGTTTATCCCGAATGAAGGAAATCCTTGCCCCTTATATGGCAGATGCAGACCTCACAGCCCTGCGAAAGGCACTAACGGGAGCCATTGCATTTTTGAGGAAAAACCCTTTGGATTTTAACGGATTTGATCGTGCGGCCTTTATCCGAGATCACCTCACACCGCTCAGCAAATCACTTTTGGCCGCTCAACAAGCCCTTGACATTCCGGTCTCCACCTATCGTGCGCCATTGCGTCCAGACTTCACGACTGTTTTTAGCGATAAAGCGTTTGATCTTTCTGCCTTTGCACCGAATGATGCCCAAAAGCCAGATCCACTCGAAGCGCATTTGGGAAAAATACTATTTTATGACCCATTCTTGGCCGGAGACGGCGGGCGGAGTTGCGCCTCGTGCCATTTGAATGACCGAGCTTTTACGGATGGCCTACCCTTCGCCACCTCGACAGATGGCAACCAAGACGGGATGCGAAATACGCCCACCATCCTCAATGCGGGTCTTTCCCGCTCCACCGCTTATGACTTGACCGCCTACACCCTCGAAGACCGTGTGGAAAAAGTACTCCTAAACCCAAAAGAACTCCATACCACACCCGAAGCAGTGGGGCAAAAACTTAAGACGGTTCCAGAATACGTAGCCCTTTTTAAGAAATCCTTCCCCACACAAAATCCTACCGATGCACAAATGGGGCGCATGGCGGTGCGGGCCATTTCCTCGTATATGCGCACCTTAACCAGTTTAAATAGCCCTATAGATCGTTTTTTAAGAGGGGAAAAAGTACAGGTCTCTCCAGAAGCGATTCGTGGTTTTAACCTTTTTATGGGTAAAGCAAAATGCGGAACGTGTCACTTTGCACCCTTGTACAATGGGACGGTTCCGCCAGCATATATGGAGGCCGAGTCCGAGGTTTTGGGTGTTCCGGAAAAGCCGCTAACCGCTGGGGCCACCATCAGCCCCGATCTTGGTAAATTTGCACTCCTCAAAATGGACATACATCGGCACGCCTTCAAAACCACCACTGTTCGGAATGCAGCCCTCACAGCTCCTTATATGCACAACGGCGTTTATGCTACACTGGATGATGTTCTGGATTTCTACAACCGAGGCGGTGGAGCAGGCATTGGTATCTCTCTACCCAACCAGACCTTGCCCCCAGACCCGCTGAACCTCACGAAAGACGAGCTTGTGGCGCTCCGACTGTTCATTGAATCCCTTAATGATACTTCTCCCGTTACGCCGCCTGTTCGCGACTTTCCCCCGATTCCGGACGGAAACAAATTTACGCGCAAACGTTAAGTGCAGATATTTCGCCAAAAGACGCATCACTTTGTTGTAATTTGGGATTCGGCTTGTTCGTATCCCTTTTTCCTCGGTGGGCAGTTCCTCTATTCGGTACAAATGGCTATGTTTAAAACCCTATAGCCATGAGAATATTTTTAGGTACACCACCGTGGTTTTCGCCTGCGTTATCATCATGATCCATAAAAAAATGATTGATTTTCCGAACGTCCTCCACTTCTGGACGGCTAAAAATCCATTGGGGCATGGATTGGGCAGACTGGATTTCCTTAAAGTCCTTTACAAGGGAGCAACGGATGGTATGGTGGTGCGTACATCTTCTCCGTTAGTCACCCCAAAAGACCAAGTGGCGAGCTTTGTCGTCATTCTTGCTCCGATGTTAACCCCGATCTTATGAAGCCCGAAGAAGCACAACTTCATCGCCACATTCTTGCATTAGATGGCTTCCGAGGGCTGGCTGTTTTTTTGGTGATGTTCGACCATTTCACCGATATGGGCGGATTGTTGAAAGGTGGGACGGCGATACAGCGCCTCCTCAATGGCGGATACATCGGTGTAGATATGTTCTTTATTTTATCTGGTTTTTTGATTACAGGTATTTTATTGGACACCAAAGGTAGCCAGAATTATTTTTCGGCATTTTATGCCCGTCGCACCCTTAGAATTTTCCCGCTTTATTACTTTGTACTGGCCGTTGCATATGGCTCCGCGCCATTTTTGTCGCCCCAAAACAACTTAAGTCTTACCGGGCCAAACTCGCCGCTTTGGTATTGGCTGTATGTTTCTAACTTTGGAACGATTGTAAAAGGAGACTGGTTGTTGTCTCCTTACTGGCTCAATTTAGGCCACTTGTGGTCACTTTCCATCGAAGAACAGTTTTACCTTATATGGCCTTTGGTGGTCTTTATTTTTCCCAAGAAGCACCTCCAAACTGTTTGCTGGGTATTGGTTGCCACAGCGGTTTCGCTCCGGCTCTATTATTTAAAAACAGAAGGTGATTACTCTTTGATGGCCTATTTATTCACCTTTGCGCGGCTCAACACCTTGGCCATTGGGGCTTGGTTGGCCATTGCCTTCCGCGATTCCGTGCTATGGGAGCAGGTTCGTGCCCTCCGATGGTGGGTATTTTGGATAAGCGGGGTGCTTTATTTTTCGGTAAGAACTTACTGGATAGATGGCCGGCATTACGAAGACGTTTTTGCCATGTTTTTCTTCTCCGCGCTTTTGGTTTTGGCCATACAAGAAAAAGGGGCACAGCCTTGGAAACTTTTTTTGCAATCTCGGCCTTTGGTTTTTTTGGGAAAATACAGCTATGCACTTTATATTTATCATCATTTGCTAAAGCCGATTTTCTGGATCAAGTTGTACAATGGTATCTTGATCCCAACATTTGGTGAAGGCTGGCTGGGGGTAATTGCCTATATTTGTATTGCCTCATCCGTTACTATTACTCTTGCTCTCCTAAGTTGGCACTTATTAGAATGGCCCCTTCAGCGGCTTAAGAAGCGGTTTCCTTACCGACCCGCTGCGCCAACTTCCCAAGCCGCGACCACCTAAACAATACGTGAAACATGGCCCGAACGCCACAATCCACTACCACCCGTTATTTGATGTTTAGTCTGGCTCTCGCACTTGCCGCCTATTTTGCATATAAAGGGGAGTGGGATAAGGTGAGTCTTTTTGTCTTGACGATACTCCTGTTGCTCTGGGCATATTTGCGACACGGAAGTGTTTGGTTGGCTTTTTGGCACTTCCAACGTGGAAATTTTGAACGTACCGAGGGTATGCTCAAAACCCTTACGCCCGAAACCTTAGACAGTACAAACCAAAGTTATTATTTTTGGCTAAAAGGGTTGATGGAAGCCCGTGTTAATGCACTTTCCGCTGCAAAAGCATCCTTCGACCAAGTAGAACCCAAACGCTTGATCAACGAAACCCATCGAAAAAACTTCCTTGCCCATGTGGAACAGGTGCATACCCGACTCCAATAAAAACAATACCATCATGAAAAAATGCTCGCTACTGCTGCTCTTCTTACCCATTTTGGCGTTTGCTCAAACCTCTCCCAAGTATGAAATGCGGGGCGCTTGGGTGGCTACGGTGCTTGGATTGGATTGGCCTACTGCCGGCGCATCTCCAGCCAACCAACAAGCCGCACTCCGCACCATGTTCGACAACCTAAAGGCCGCCGGAATCAATGCGGTCATTTTTCAGGTGCGCTCGGAGTCCGATGCCATGTATAAATCGGAGTTAGAACCTTGGTCTATTTACCTAACCAACCAACAGGGAAAGGCCCCATCACCGGAGTGGGATCCGCTCGAATTTGCGATTGTCGAGGCACACAAACGGGGTATGGAACTCCATGCGTGGATTAACCCTTATCGGGTTATCCGCGACAATGCCGGAACTTATCCAAAAGCGGCCAACCACATCTCGGTTAAGAAACCCGAATGGATGCTGAAAGTGGGCAATGTCACCATTATAGACCCCGGTATTCCCGATGCCCGTAACTACATTATTCAGGTGGCAATGGATATTGTGAATCGCTACGACGTGGATGGTCTGCACTACGACGACTACTTTTACCCATACGGTGGGATGAGCAACGAAGACCTTAATACGTTCACCACCTATGGTGCAGGCTTCCGCTCGATAGACGAGTGGCGGCGGTACAATATCAACGAATTTGTTAAAAAATTGGGCGAGCAAATTCGTTTGGCTAAACCTTGGGTCAAGCATGGTGTTAGTCCATTCGGGATTTGGAAAAGTGGCACACCCGCCGGCATTACGGGGCTTTCTGCCTACAGCACCATTTTTGCCGATGCTGTAACGTGGATGGAATTGAAGTGGATAGACTACTTGTCTCCACAGTTGTATTGGGCATTTGGCGGCGGGCAGGATTATGCAAAATTAGCCCCTTGGTGGAAAAGTGTGATGAATGGAACCCATCTGTATCCGGGACTTGCGGCATATCGTGCCGATTCTGGAACGGCCGGCTCTGGAACGGTGTTTAATGCCAATGAAGTTCCCAAACAGTTGCGCTTTAACCGCACCAATAGCATTCCGGGTAGCCTGCTATTCCGTGCTAACAACATAGATGGTACACGTACAACGCAAGGCTTGGCGGATTCGCTCCGGCTAAAAATCAACAAGGCTCCGGCGCTAACGCCCGTGATGGACTTTAAGCCGAAAGTTGCGCCACCTGCTCCGGGAAATCTGACGTATTTCTGGGACAGCGAGACCATCCAACTTTTCTGGGCGAAACCGGCCTCGGTAGCCGGACAACAAGACGTGTTCCGATATGCCGTCTATCGGGTGCAATCAGCCGGAGAACCAGACCTGCAAACCGTTCTTGCAGACCCCAGAAACCTACTCGCCGTTACCCCTTCGCTCACCTTCCGCGACAAGCCCACCAAATCTGCTACACCATATTGGTACTTTGTAACATCCGTTGGGGCAAACTCGGTGGAGAGTACGCAGAAAGCCATGATTGCTGCAATTGAGGGGAAAGCCCTTGCCAATGAAAATGAAGTGCCTAAAGTGTTCCGCATAGAAAGTGTTTATCCAAATCCATTCCAAAATGATGTTAACGTTTCTCTGACCTTAGACCGTCCAAGCCGTGTAAAAATTACCTTGATGAATACCTTAGGCCAGCAAATAGCGGTGATTGAGAACGGCGTATTGGATGCCGGAACCCAAGAACTACACTGGGATGCCCAAAAATTGGCCAATGGGGTTTATTTGTTGGTGGTAGAAACCGAAACCCACAGAGAAACCCGCAAGTTGATCCGAAACCGATGACATGCTAAATGGGGTAACGTGAATTTCGGGTCTTAAGACATCACCCCGATGGGACTAAAGCCTGATTAGTCAGGACTAAATCCGAAAGTACTTGCCGTCGCAGAAAACCCTAGGCTAAAGCATGGGGTTAAATTTAGAACGGAAAGCATGTAGCAACACCACTCGTCTGATTAGAGACGTAAAGCAGGAAAAATCAAAACTAAATACCACATTATCTCCGTCCTTCAGGGTGGAGACATGAGTACCAAATAACAAAAGACTTAATATTGAACGATAGGAAGATGTCGTCCCTATGGGGCTGGGTTGTACGATAAAAAGTGAAATAAAACCTTGTAAAATCAGAACTTACGTAATTCCGTAGTTTCCAACATGATGCTCGAATGGCAGGGCGGCCCTTAGAAAAATCCGACGGAGCAAGGATAACTTCGACTTGTCTCAGCCACCGGGCTTCGATGAATGAGGGCGAATTGCCTTGCAGAGCTGGGCGTATGGAGATGCAATATCGTGCGTCTTTACGATTCGTTCCATTGGGCATCCGCAGCGTAAGCGATGAGATTTTTCTTCAGTCCGGGACGGGCTTAGCTACGGCTACGCTCAGTTACCTTGCTTCTTTTGGCCGTACAAAAGAAGGCCGTCGGCAGGCGTTCAGCTATGCTCCGCCAGCCATTACCCGTCGTAGGAAGATGCCACCCCACGGGGCTGGGTCGTGTTTGGAAATGGTTTTATATGAAGATGTCAAAATTGTACGGATCAATGTAAAACGGGCAACACCTCCAGAATCTGCTCGCGGTATGCCTCGTACTGAGGCGGTAACTTCAGCGTTTCCCCCAAAGAAGACAAGGGTTCATCCACGGTAAATCCGGGTGTATCCGTTGCAATTTCAAATAGTACACCGCCGGGTTCACGGAAATACAACGAGTGGAAGTAATTCCGGTCTATCGGGTCGGTTATTTGAAAGCCCGCTGATCGTAGTTTCTCCAATAAAGCCAATTCGGCTACATCATTTGGAACACGAAAGGCCACATGATGAATGGTTCCTGCCGCATTAATTCCCCGTTGTCCATCAGGCGCTTCAATCAAGTCTATGAACCTTGCCGTTGTTGCAGATGGGTTTACAAACCGATGCCGCTTACCCCTAAAACCCATTGACTCATAACCCAAAAAGTCCGTAAGTACACGGGCCGTTGGGCCAATGTTTTGCAACGAAAGGGCGGTATGATGAAACCCCTTCAGTGCCACTTCTTGAGAAAAGTCTTTGGTGGTATGTGCTTGTCGCGGATCTGGATTTGCAGAAACGGTTAGTTCAACCAATAGTCCGTCGGGGTCATAAAGCCCCAAAACCGACTCACCAAAGCGCTCTTCGAGTGGCAAAAACCGAACGCCAAACGCATGGAGCCGCTCCGTCCAAAACCCAAAAGCGCCTTCAGGAACCGAATATCCTACGCTGATGGCTTGACCAATACCGGGCTTACCTTGCCGGATATTGACCCATGGGAAAAAAGTGAGGATGCTTCCCGGATCGGCATTGTAATTCCCAAAATAAAAATGGTACGTTCCCGGATCGTCAAAGTTGACAGTCTTTTTTACAAACCTCAAACCGAGTATTTGAGTGTAAAAGTCGTAGTTCTGTTGGGCGTTTCCAGCAATGGCCGTGATGTGGTGTAGCCCATTTACAAGGTTGTCCATGATCGTTGTCGTTAATTTTGTGTGTTATAACACGCAATTATTAAAAAGTTCCATTCGTGCCTTGATGTTGGTGACGGATTTGGGTTGGAAGCACAAAAAGAGGCGAGATTTCTAAGGATTTTGCGAAGAAACAGGCTTGTTCCCCGCAATGATTCCCGAAGATGTGTATTTTAGCATTTCACAAAAAACAACCCATAACCAACCCAACAGCACATGTCGCGTGAATTAACGGATCAGGAAATACAACGCCACCAAAGCCGAGCATGGCTTCTTGAAAACGGCCTCCAGCCTTATGGCTATGCGTGGGACGTGACTCACCATGCCGCCGAAATTCCTTCCCTTTTTGATGCTGCCTATCCCGAAGGCTCGGAAGAAGACCCCGCCGAAACCCAAAAGGTGAACGTTTGTGTGGCAGGCCGCATGATGACCCAGCGCATCATGGGAAAAGCCGCCTTCTTTAACCTCCACGACGAGTCGGGTAAAATTCAGGTCTATGTCCGTCGAGACGATTTGCCGGAGGGCTATTATAATGATGTCTTCAAAAAGCGGTATGATTTAGGCGATATTGTGGGCGTTTCCGGCTTTGTTTTCCGCACCAAAACGGGAGAGTTGTCTATCCATGCGGAACGGCTGGAACTGCTCACGAAAACCTTGCGCCCCTTGCCCATCGTCAAGGAAACAGAGGATAAGTCGTATGGCGGTTTGGAGGACAAGGAGTTGCGGTATCGCCAGCGTTATGCCGATTTGGCCATCCATCCTGAAGTACGGGAGGTTTTCAGAAAGCGTAGCCAACTCATCAGTGCCATGAGGCGGTTCTTGGACGATAATGGCTGTTTGGAAGTAGAAACGCCAGCCCTACAACCTATTTATGGCGGAGCGGCGGCACGTCCGTTTACCACACATCACAATGCATTAGATATGGAATTATTCATGCGGATATCGGATGAACTGTACCTAAAACGACTGATTGTGGGCGGGTATGATCGGGTGTATGAAATTGCCAAGAACTTCCGTAACGAAGGGCTAAGCCGCTTCCATAATCCAGAGTTTACGATGATGGAGGTCTATGTGGCGTATCAAGATTATCAATGGATGATGGATTTTGTGGAGCGGATGATCCGTTATATTGCGACCGAATTGCACGGAAAACCGGAAGTACAGGTGGGCGATAACCTTATTTCGTTTGAACAACCCTTTAAGCGCATAACGATGTTCGAGGCCATTGCCGAAAAAACAGGACACAATTTGTATGGTAAAACACGCGACGAAATTGCAGACGTGGCCAAAAAACTGCATATAGAAATAGATGCCAGTATGGGCAGTGGTAAATTGATAGACGAGATTTTCGGGGCTTATGTGGAGCATACCCTGATCCAACCTACCTTTATAACCGACTATCCGGTGGAACTAAGCCCGCTTGCGAAACGCCACAGAGACGACCCCAATTTGGTTGAACGCTTCGAGTTGATTTGTAATGGCAAAGAAATTTGTAATGCTTTCTCGGAATTAAACGACCCCATAGACCAGCGCGAACGATTTGAGTCCCAAACCAAACTCAAGTCGGGTGGAGACGACGAAGCCATGATGATGGATGAAGACTATCTTCGCGCCCTTGAATATGGAATGCCGCCAACCGCAGGCTTGGGCGTGGGAATTGACCGGCTGGCCATGATCTTGACCAATCAGGAGTCTATTCGTGATGTCATTCTTTTTCCATTGCTACGTCCCGAAATAGCGCACTAAGGGATTTGGGCTATTTTCAGAAACGGGAGGCTGCTTTGGTGGCCTCCTTTTTCACATGAAGTATGGCTTTAAGGTGTTGTTATTAAATGAGTTGGATCTTTAATTGTTTATTAGTGGGTAATAGATAGGTTTTAAGCAAGATGGCTTCGACAGTGCTCAACCAGCAACATTTTATATACCGCCACGATGGGCTTTGCCGTGCATTAATGAACGATTTTCTATTTAGACTTCGCCCCGACGGAGCTAAATGAAGTCTAAATAATCTTAGTATTAGTGGAAAATTTATAGTCTATCATTAACCCATAACTGACATGACAAACTTTGAGGTACTTATTGTGGTTTAGGTCTTTTAAGACTATACTTTATTTAATGCTGTTTCCGATATTTCTAATTGCATGGCTTGGGTAAGACCCTTTTTGAGCAGAATCTCCCATGGCCCTTTGTCATCCGGCATGTGCCATACCCCCCAAAGGCGTCCGGTTGCCTCGTCATAACGTCCGGTATAAAGTACTTTATGTGCCTCGAAATAGGTTTTCCGCATCCTTACCCTTATTTGCTCCTCGATTGTTCCCTCGAACGTAAAGATTCCCACCTCGTCTATACCAGAGCCGGAAATACGCCCCGCGCCAATACTCATGCGCAGACCCTCCATTTCAATTTGACCGACACCGTCTTGTGCCCACCATCCAATGGCCGAAATACTTTCCGTCATAACAAAAACAAGATGTTACCTAAGACCGAACCACAGACCGGAAGCACTAAATTTATAAACGGTTAATATCAATCTTACAATCAATAAACATTTAGAGCCTTCGAATTCGGTTTTGTAGTTAAAATAAGGGCGATCATCAAACAAACAACAACTTGAGGTAGCGTATTCGCGAAAAAGTGACGACCTAATTGCTTTTTCTCGGCGTAAACCAAGTACCCGTCAAGAACAATCGGCTCCGCTATTCAAAAATCATCAGACCTCCGCAAGTGGCAAACGTGAGCAATGTTGCCACCATGCCAGATAGTAAGAAGGCTTTACCAGCGTTTTGGTATGGTGTAAAAGCCAAAATCAACCCCAATACAAGACAAGCAAACGCATGAATAACCATGTAAAGTGCAAAAGCGATGGTTGCAAAATTTTCGTTGTTCCGCGTTACGACGCTGCCCATTGCCAGAAGGAGCCAAAGGAGGCCATTGGCCCAGAGAACTTTTTTGGTGGTAGGAGAAGACCTCATATTAATTACGTCAATTTGGAAAAGTTGACCGACGGGATGAATGAAGATAAGGCAAGATGGAGTCAGTCCGTTTTTGAAAAGCAGCATAATGCTTGCGAACATTCGTCTTTGAGTGGTCTGTTTGAGCAAAGTCAATATCTGTTATTGTTTGTGGCTTAAAGCGAATTCTCTTGGTGTAGGTCATGTCTTTGGGTGTGGAAGTGGGGTAAGGTATTGTGATCTTTGCATTTTTCATACCCACCGGAATGTGGACAAAAAACATATGAGTTGTGGACAAGTTTTTTTGAACAAAGACCCAAAGTTTGCTTTATTTCATGTGGCAGCTATGCCCACCTTATATCCGCAAAAAACACGCATCCTCAGGCAAATTGCCCGTGTTCCAAAGTGAATAACCAAAATCATCCCAGCCAAATACGGTTATTGGGTATCTGTTTCTGCGCTCAATAACGGTTCTAAATAAACACTACATCCTTTAGCTATACCAAGACGTTATGCCTGCAAAACCTACTCACCGCCCCGCCACCGACCCGAAGAAGGGTCTTACCATAAGCCGTACTTTCTCGAAAGAAGGCGTATCACCTTTCGATAGTGTGCAATGGGAAACACGCACAGCAAGTATTAAAAACCATAAAGGTGAAATTATTTTTGAGCAACATCACATAGAAATGCCGAAAGAAATGAGTCATTTGGCCTCTAACATAGTGGCCAGCAAGTACTTCTATGGCGATGTTACCAAAACCGATGTTGCGCCACGAGAAGGAGGCCGCGAACACTCCTTCCGACAGTTGGTGCATCGCGTAACCCGCACCATAGCCGATTGGGGGAAAGCACAACGCTACTTTGCCACGGATGAAGACGCTGAACGGTTTTATGACGAATTGACGTGGCTGTGTGTGAATCAATACGGGGCCTTTAATTCGCCTGTTTGGTTTAATGTGGGGCTTTATCATCAGTACGACGTGCGGGATACCAGCGGGAAAACCATTTGGGGATGGGATCCCGTCTCCAAAACGGTGATGGATGTAGATCCATACGAATATCCACAAGGCTCGGCGTGTTTTATTATTGCAGTAGAAGACTCGATAGAAGACATATGGAAACTCATGGCCGAGAGTGCCCGCTTGTTCAAGTATGGTTCGGGTGTGGGGGCAGATTGGTCTAAACTTCGTTCCTCGCAAGAGAAACTTTCCGGCGGTGGTCGTCCAAGCGGTCCGGTGAGTTTTATGCGGGTACAAGATGCGACGGGCGGGACGATCAAATCCGGTGGCAAAACCCGTCGTGCGGCGATCATGCAAACGCTCAAGGTTTGGCATTCAGACATCGAAGAATTTGTGGTGGCCAAGCAAGAAGAGGAAAAAAAAGCATGGGCCTTGATAGAGGAAGGTTATGATGGTTCTTTTAATGGCCCTGCATATGGATCGGTGGCCTTCCAAAACGTGAACCAATCGGTACGGGTAGATGATGCCTTCATGGAAGCAGCCACACAACATCGGGCATATGCCCTTCGTGCGGCCCAAGGCGGGGAGGTGCTTGGTGAGACGGACGCACAAAAATTATTGCTCAAAATTGCAGAAGGAACCCATATCTGTGGTGATCCGGGGGTACAGTACGAAGACACCATCCAAAAATGGCATACGGTTCCAAATTCGGGCCCGATCAACTCGTCTAACCCATGCAGCGAGTACATGCATGTGGACAATTCGGCGTGTAATCTTGCGTCGTTGAACCTGCGGAAGTTCCAATTTGAAGACGGTACGTTGGACGTGGAGCGTTATCGGGCGGCCTGTCGCATTTTTATAACCGCACAAGAGATTTTGGTGGATAACGCAGGGTATCCTTCCCCGTCCATCACCCAAAACTCGCACAATTTTCGGCCTTTGGGCTTAGGTTTTGCCAACCTTGGCGCATTTATCATGGCCATGGGCGTGCCTTATGACTCCGCCGAAGGGCGCGGTGTGGCAGGTGCAATCATGAGCATCATGACCGCAGAAGCCTATGCGCGTAGTGCCGAAATAGCAGCAATTCCGGAAATTGGGCCTTTTACGGCGTTCGAGAAAAACCGCGACGCTATGCTCCATGTTATGCAGATGCACCGCGATGCCGTCACCCAGATTGACGCCTCTTGCCCGACGGCACTACGCAGTGCCGCACAGGAATCTTGGGACCTCTGCTTGGAACTTGGTGCTAAATATGGGTATAGAAATGCACAAAGTACCGTCCTTGCGCCCACCGGAACAATCGGTTTTATGATGGATTGTGATACAACAGGGATTGAACCGGATATTGCTTTGGTTAAATACAAACTTTTGGCCGGAAAAGGGGAAGGGATGCTCAAAATCGTGAACAATACGGTTCCGCAGGCGCTTCAACATTTGGGCTACTCGGCGGAGCATATTGCACAAATACTTGCCTATATAGACCAAAACGACACCATAGAAGGTGCGCCCTATGTGAAAGCCCACCATTTATCGGTTTTTGATTGCGCGTTTAAGCCATACAATGGCAAACGGTTTATCCACCACTTAGGCCATCTTCGGATGATGGCAGCGTGTCAGCCCTTTATTAGTGGGGCAATTAGCAAAACGGTGAATATGCCAGAACATTCTACCATTGAGGAAATTGCGGAAACCTATGTGGAGGGGTGGCGTCTGGGCCTCAAAGCGGTTGCCATCTATCGCGAAAACTCCAAGCGGAGCCAGCCCTTGGCGACCAAAAAAGGAGGAAATACCCAAAAAGCGAGTTTGCCCACCTCTGGAGATGGGGCTGCATCCATCAACACCCCGGAAATCGTTGAGAAGATCGTTGAAAAAGTGGTCTATAAACCCACACGCCGCCGCTTGCCAGATGAACGCCCGTCGCTTACCCACAAATTCTCGGTGGCGGGTCACGAGGGGTACTTGCATGTGGGCCTCTATCCCGATACCCAGAAACCCGGAGAAATCTTTATCACAATGGCCAAGCAAGGCTCAACCATCTCCGGTATGATGGATGCTTTTGCGACAGCCATTTCCTTGGCCTTACAATACGGCGTTCCGGTGGAAGCCCTGTGCGAGAAATTTAGCCATATGCGGTTCGAGCCAAGTGGATTTACCCACAACCAACAAATCCCCATGGCCAAGTCTATTATGGATTACATTTTCCGTTGGATGGCGCTGAAGTTTGTAGGGCACGAGGTGGCGGAAACCGAAGACCCCTTTCATTTTACGAATCCACCAGACTTGAGCGACGGTAGCGAATCTACGCCTCTGAGCGAAGTCGCGGTCTCGGTACATGTAGAAGATTCGCACCACCCTCAATCCAGCAAGGCCGAGAAACGAACGGTTTTCCAAAATCAGGCAGATGCGCCGGGATGCCCATCTTGTGGCTCAATCACCGTTCGTAGTGGTTCTTGTTATAAATGTATGAATTGTGGTTCCACAACGGGTTGCTCGTAAAAAGGATAAGCGTTAGAAGGCATATTTTGTAAATACAACAAGGTATAAATACAATATGCTTACCTAAAGCACGTTTGGGTTCATCCTGTTTTTTTTTGCAGGAATGGCCTTTTTTGTTGCAAGAAAACGTTATTTTGATTAAACATCTTTATGCGACACCAGATTATTGTCCTTGGTGCGCTTTCTGATCCTTCACGCTCATCTCTAATTCACTAACGCTCATGAGTTGGACCTTAGACAAATCCGGCGCAAGATTCGATGTCATCTTGAGTGCCACCGAACAAATGAAGTTCGACAATTTTCAAAATGCGGTTAACTGGGGAAGTCATCCCAAAGACGCAGCCTCTGGCTTTGATTATGATTACAAATGTCTCTTAGACGATTTGTATCAAATCCGGCTAAGTCAGAAAAACCGAGCGACATTTCGAGTGGACGATAAACGCCGCATCTGCACCATCGTACAAGTTGGTGGCCACACCTGATACACGATGCGCCCTTGTTTGTCCCACGCTCCTCACGGGTGTGGGCTTTTTTGTGACCCGCTTCTGGATGAACCAAGGGTATTGCCCATCTTGAATGAAATACTGGTTGAACGTACCACTTTTTTAATCATATACATTGCCTTAAGCCTAATTTTTCCGATAGGTAAATTTTTGAGAAGGAGTTTTCTATTGAACAAAGTAGCGTAACTTTTTACGGTCTAAACTGCCCTTATAACCATGATTTCATTTGAATACGCACCCTTGGTGCTTCAATTTCGTCACCCTTTTGGGATTTCCCGTTGGACGCGCACCGAGACCACCAGTGTTATTGTCCGAGTTATCCATGATGGCATCGAAGGCATCGGTGAGGGATCGCCCAACCCGCGTTATGGGGAGAATTACCACTCGGCTGCGGCATTTTTGCGCCAAGTAGATTTTTCCGGCTTTGCCTCTCCTGCCGATATTGAGGGGATAATGGCCTATGTGGATGCGTTAGCCCCGGGGGAATGGTCTGCAAAAGCGGCCTTAGACTCGGCCTTACACGATTGGTGGGCGAAGTCTTTGGGCATTCCGCTTTACAAGGCTTGGGACATTGCAGCGCAAAATCACTTGGTCACTTCGTTTACGATAGGTATAGATACCACCGAAGTAATGGTGGAGAAAACCCGTGAGGCCGCCCCTTATGGCATTTTAAAGGTGAAAGTGGGGACTGACCGCGACCACGAAACCATTGCCGCAATCCGTAGCGTGACGGAAAAGCCGATCCGCGTGGATGCAAACGAGGGTTGGAAGACCAAAGAAGAGGCACTCGACCGGATTGAATGGTTGGCCTCGGAAGGTGTGGAGTTTGTAGAACAGCCCATGCCAGCGGCACAATTGGACGAGATGTCTTGGCTAAAAGCACGTTCGCCGTTACCGCTGATTGCGGATGAGAACTGCGGCAGGTTGCACGATGTTGATGCGTTACAAGAAGCCTTTCATGGCATTAATATCAAAATAGACAAGTCTGGCGGCTTGTTGGAAGGGCGGAAAATGGCCTTGCGTGCCCGTGAATTGGGGCTTTCGGTGATGATTGGCTGCATGTCCTCGGCGTCGGTGGCCATCTCGGCGGCGGGACATTTGGCGCTTTTGGCTGATTATGCCGATTTGGACGGGCACTTGTTGGTGGGGAACGATCCCTATGAAGGTATTTTGGTACAAGATGGGCGGTTGGTGCTTCCCGATTGGCCTGGTCTTGGTGTGCGGCTCCGCGCCTAACGCTCACAGTTTGCCGATAAAAGCCCTGATGCGCAGTTCCCAAACCTTCATTGCGGCCTCGCGCATGATGGCTTTGCTCATTTTTGAAAGCCCTTCGCTACGTTCTGTAAAGATCACTGGGACTTCTTTGATCCTAAATCCAGCCTTCCACGTTCGGTAGTGCATTTCGATTTGGAATGAATAGCCATTGGATTTTACCCGATCCAAGTTTATGTTTTCCAAAACTTTGCGAGAAAAGCATTTAAACCCTGCCGTGGCGTCTTTGATGGGCATTCGGGTGATCGTGCGGGTGTAAATACTTGCACCATAGGAGATAATCAGGCGGATAAGCGGCCAATTAATGATCCGGATCCCGCCAATGTATCGAGAGCCAATGGCCAAATCGCATTGATCTGTTCTTACGGCCTCTACCAAGCGGGACAAGTCTGCCGGATTGTGGGAGAAATCGGCATCCATTTCGCAGATGCAGTCAAAATCGCGCTTCAAAGCAAACTGAAAACCAGCCAGATAAGCCGTTCCTAAACCTTGTTTGCCAGATCTTTCCAGCAAAAAAATGCGTTCTGAATGCTCTTTTTGCAGTTCTTTGACCAAAGTAGCGGTTCCGTCTGGTGACCCGTCATCTACCACCAACACGGCGAAATCTTCAGGCAATTGCAATACCTGAAGTAAAATGGCCTCGATGTTTCGGGCTTCATTATAGGTTGGAATGATGACTAAGGGTTGCACACCAGAAGTAGGCGGAAGTTTGTAGGGTAAGTCTTAAAATACACGTTTAGCCCACGGTTCTCAAAATAATTTGTTGTTCAAAACCTCACGCTACAACAAGCGGTCTAATCCTTGGTCGTGCCACGAGGTTTCGTCTTCCAAGGACTCTAAATGGGTAAAAACGGTAACATTTTCCAATGTGCTTCGGATTTCCGCCTCAATCCGTTCCAAAAGTTGATGGCCTTCGTGTACCGTCCAAGCCCCCGGAACCAAAACATGAACCGATACAAATCTTCTAACGCCGGATTGACGGGTTCTTAGGGCGTGGTATTGCGCTCCTTCGGCATTATATCGGTCTAAGATGGCACATACGGCCCTACGTTCTACTTCCGGTAAGGCTGTGTCCATTAATCCTAAAGCGGCGTCTCTTACTAAGTGATAACCAGTCCAAAGAATGTGCAAAGCCATTGTCAGGCCAAGCAGGGCATCCCACCAAACTTGCCCTGTTAGTTGCATGATCCCCAAACCGATCATTACGCCAACCGTCGTCCAAACATCTGTGAGGAGGTGCTTCCCATTTGCCTGAAGCGAAACCGAGTAGTATTGTTTGCCTACGTGGATTAGCCAAAGCCCCGTAGCCAAGTTTAGGGCAGTTGCGATTCCCGAAATGAGCAATCCCATCGGAATTGCCTCGATAGGGTGTGGGTGGAAAAGCCGGTTTGCGGATTCCCAAATTATGCTTAATGCTGCCCCAATGATGAGCAAGCCTTCAATTCCACTGGAGAAATATTCTGCTTTAAAATGCCCGTAGGCATGGTCTTCGTCTGGAGGTTTTGCCGCAAGTGCAATCATCCAAAGCGCCAAAGCCGCTCCCACCACATTTACGACAGATTCTAAGGCATCGGAAAGCAGGCCCACCGATCCCGTCAAAAAATAGGCGGTTAGTTTGAGCAAGATGGTCAGGATCGCAACGGCCAAGGATAACCAAGCGTAGCGGGTGAGGGAGGTTTCGGCCATAAGCTTTAGTTGTTTGCCAGTACAATTAAGGCATCATCTGGCTGTAGTTTCATAAGGCTTGTTTTTACTGGATTTAGATAAATGCCAAAGTTTCGCTCCCGATTTTCGGCATCGGCTTGTTTCCGCCAACCAATAGCAATTTCGTTGCGGGTTTTTGCAGCCTCTACAAGCGTGTAGAAGGTAAGGTCTTTGTGGGTTTCCACATACTCAGAAGCGGGTTTTAGATAAAGTTCGGCGCCATCCGCATCAAAGAGGTCTTCAAAAACAGCGGAAAGGGCTTTGTTTTCAGAAATTTGCGCCAAGACTAAACTGACCAACTGATCGCTGATGATGAAGTCGTCCACTTGCGTACTATCGGCCAGTCGTTGATTCCGCACATCGCCCATTTCGGAAACAATGGCAAAGTTCTTTTTGTGTCGCAAGGCCAATTCGCGGAGGTGTAACAAGACCACCAACGTGCGGGCATCCGCTTCCTGAATCCCCATTTTCGTGTCGCGGAGGACCAAAATGTGGTCGTATTGCTCTGGATGAATATTTTCCAAAGTGGCTCTATCCGTTGGATCTGCCATCACTGTTTGAACGGCTTGATGGCTTAATGTGGGTAATTCGGGTAATTCCTCGCGGTGTACAATCAAAATTTGTGAGCCTTTTACAACGTAGGCATCCAATTCTTGCAGCGTGGCGTCACCGCGTTCGTTCCAGCCCAGAATCAGGGTTTTCTCGGGTAAAATTTCGGTTGGCAAAACCGGACGGATCATTTCCGGTTGAATGGCGGGATCTCCTCCTTTTCGTATGGTATCATCGTCCAAAGAGATGGCAATAAGTTGGTCTTCAGCCTGAATAACGGTTTTGAAGTCGGGTAAAACCGTCACTTTTCCCGCATGAACGATTCCGATAAGGGATGATTTTTCAAAGAGTTGCATCGCATCCCCAAAGGTTGTTCCTGCTAAGGATTTCGCGGGTGTAAAATAGATTTCGTCTCCACCAAAGTTCAGCAAGTCCGTTAGAACGGTAGAGAGTCCGGTTTGGCGGCAGGTTTGGACGGCAATTCGTGTCACCAAATCATCGAAGACAACGGTTTCAATCTCGGAGCCGCCGACCATTTCGAGGATGCTTTTGTTCCGATGTTGCCGGATTTCAGCAACGATGTGATAGGGTTCTTTTTTGCGTTCGGGGTTGTTTTGGATGGCGAGAACGGTTTTGATCACATGCGCATCAGGGTCTTCGGCTTCCTGTGGCGCTAAAATAATGATAGATCGGGCTGCGTCTGGGTTTACAATCCGGACATCATCAAAATCAATGGGGCTTCCACTTCGGCAAACGATCCTTGTATTTGCGGTGTCGGGAACTCTTGCCCGAATCTCGTCTTCCATCTCCACCTTATCGCGATCTGCCAAAATCACAATCGCGGGCTTTTTTCGGTTTTTATTCGCCTCCACTAATTCGGTAATGATGGGGAAGATCAGCGAAGACCAGCCATAAATGATGGTGTGTTCTTTTTCTACCACAAATGAACGGCCTTTGCGGAGGTCATCCAATTTAGATTCTAAACCATTGTTCAGCACACCAATGAGGGCACTAAAGATGAAAATTCCACCAAGTGTTACAAAAAGCATCAAGAACATGGCAGGCCACGATCCGGCATCACCACCCATCGTACCGGCATCAATGGTACGCATCAGGTTTTGCCAAACGATGTGCGGCAGGCTCATGCCTTCCTCTTTGGCCCACTCCGGACGGATGCCAAAAGCAATGATGAGCGATGCCACCAAGATCATAATGGCAGAAAGTACGCCCAGCCAAGCAATTAACGACCATGCGCCTTTAGACATGGTGTTATCGAACCAGTACCGAAATCGTTGTTTAAAGCTAATGTTAGACATTGTTTTTTAAGGGGTAAAGTAGGTTGTTAGAAACGTGGATACGGAAAACAAGGTGGGCTGCTGCTTGCTATGTTGGTAAATACTAAAAAACGGTGTTAGAATGAACAAAAAAAGGCTCCGTTTCCGGAACCTAAATAAATTCATCTGTTTACTTTTAGCGCCCAAAAGAATCATAAAACTCGGCGTTGTACTTTTCGTAGCGCTTGAGCAATTCCTCGTTCTTTTTTTCCGTCTCGGAAAGCAAACCCCGAACATCCGTATTCCAAGGCATGTACCAATCTTGTCTATCGAAATGGGCACGCATGTCTTTCAACTTGAAATTATAGCCATGTCGGGCGTAGATTTCGTTCCGCATGATGCGCAGTTCATCCGGTGGGCGGTTTTCTACATCAACTTGCTTTAAAACCCGTGCAGAAGTTTCAGGATAGGTTCCGGCGGATGCTATATATTGGAAAGTCCGTCGTGTAAGTTCGTAGCTTTTGGCGACCCCACGCTTGAGCGGCGTCCACGTACCGGAGATTTTATCCGGACTGTCAGGGTCTAATTTAAATTTGAAGATGCCGTCATTGGGATCATCACCGGGTTCGCGGCCCTCGAACTGGTACTCATCGCCCACTTTGGTTATGGTTCCAGTAAAGGGGCGGTCGTTTCCGGCCACAATACTCCGGCCCTTGAGTTCTCCGTTCTCTACGGATGCGACCACGATTGTGATTTTGTTCGGGCCAAATTTTCCAGTCCAACTTCCGGTTAGGTCATCTGTTGAATCGGCAGGAGAAGGTTGAGAGTTCAGTTGAGGCCGGGTGGGTTGGAGCGCATTGGGTGTATTGGAGGTCGGGGGCGGGTTGTTGGTATCGGTACAAGCCGTAACCAGAAGGACGAGAAGTAGGAGTCGTTTTTTCATTATTTTATTGTTGAAGGTAGAAAGAAATGTTCCGAGAAAATTGGTTTCAACTCCACCGGAAGCGTAGGATGCTCTTTGGCGGCACTTCGTTGGTCTTGCTTGCATTTTTTTCGTGGCTGATGCTGCGGATTACTTTGGCGTACATCCCGATCCGAGATGATGCCGCATTTTTAATGATCAAGCCAGATTACATCCACATCACCCATTGGAAAATAGCATTTTTTATTCACGTTTTCACGAGCATGTTTGTATTGGTTGCGGGTTTTTCGCAGTTCTCGCGCCGTATTATGCAAAAATGGACGCCTATTCATCGCTGGATGGGGCGGGCATATGTCTGGAACATCCTTTTTGTGACAGGCCCGGCAAGTTTGGTTATGGCGTTTTATGCAAATGGCGGTTGGACGTCGCGGGCGGCTTTTATCTGCCTTGCTTTTTTGTGGCTTATTTTTACGGGAAAAGCATGGCAAACCGCACACAAAGGAGATTATAAAGCGCATCGTAATTGGATGTATCGGAGTTATGCGCTCACTCTTTCGGCCCTAACCTTACGCGCATGGAAATGGGGCATTGTCCTTATGCTTGCTCCGCCTCCGATGGAGGTGTATCGCGTAGTTGCATGGCTTGGCTTTTTGCCCAATCTGTTATTGGCCGAGTGGCTGATCTTGCACAATGGCCATTGGTGGCCCAAAAAACAACGTCCTACTTCTCATAAACGCTAAAAAAGTATGCCTACTGTCTCAATCTGGCAATCCACTTACCAAGCATTGCCCAATATTCATGCTGATGTACTGATTGTCGGTGCTGGCATATCCGGTATTGCTACGGCCTATTGGCTACGAAAAACCCGCCCTATGCTGAAAGTTGTGGTATTGGAGGCCGGAGACCTTGCGGCTGGAGCGAGTGGACGGAATGCGGGTTTTTTATTACAAGGAACGGCAAACGACTATGCAACCGATGTGGCTAAATTAGGACGGGAAACCACGCAACACCTATGGCACTTCACGCTGGAAAACATTGCGCTTGTTCAGGCCGAGGTAGAACCAAACGCCGTTTCTTACCTGCAAACCGGTAGTTATGTGGCTGCCGGAACGCCAGAAGAAGCGCTTTCTATACAATATGCCGCAGAACTGGCCCGCAACGATGGTTTTGAGAGTGAATGGCTTCCCGCCAATACAGCCAACCACCGCATGAATAGCGCAGGATTTTTTGGCGCCCAATTTGTCCCCACCAACGGACGAGTCCATAGCGTAAAACTCCTTCGCTACTTGGCAGAGAAGAGCGGAGCCACCTTTTTGCCTCACCATACCGCGATCCGGTACGAAGTAATGGGCGATGATTTGGTGGTACATACGCCCTTTCGGAAGGTCTCTGCGCCAATTTCGGTTTGGGCCCTAAATGCTTGGACGCCGCAACTATTACCCGAAACCACCGATTATATCCGCCCAGTTCGTGCGCAAATGTTTTCGACTGCACCTTTGGCACATTCCATTTGTCCAGCACCAATTTACAGCCACGAAGGTTATTTTTACCTTAGACAAGACGATGCGGGTGCGTTGCTGCTTGGTGGTGCAAGGCATTTGCACGAAGCCACAGAAGTGGGTTACGAAGATGCCGTTACCCCGGAACTACAAACCGATTTAGAAGCCTATTTATGTCAATATTTTCCTGCACTTGGGCAACCACATATCATCAATCGTTGGAGCGGAACGATGGGCTTTTCGCCCGATCATGTGCCTTGTATTGGCAGGCTTTCTACACATGCGGCCTCGTGGTGGGTCGGGGGCTACTCCGGACATGGCATGAGTTATGGCTTCAGGATGGGTAAACTTATGGCGCAATGCGTTTTAGAAGAACATACACCGGAGTTTGCCTATTTTGACGTCAACCGATTTTCTACCAAGATGGTTCAATGATGGAGAAAGATACCGACTTTTTGCTCATTGGTGGTGGCATCATGAGTGCTACACTGGGTGTTTTAATTCAAGAGTTTTGGCCTCAAGCACACATTCTTATGGTAGAAAAGCTCAGTGATGTGGCTTGCGAAAGCTCGGAGGCATGGAACAATGCCGGTACGGGCCATGCCGCTTTTTGCGAATTGAATTATACACCTATGCAACCGGATGGCTCCATAGACACCAAAAAAGCCATCCAAATCGGAACATCGTTCGAGTTGTCCAAAACATTTTGGGCATATTTAGTGAAAAAAGATAAAATTCCAGACCCGAAGTGCGTCATCCGTCGTGTACCGCACCACAGTTTTGTCTGGGGCGCCGAAAATGCCGCGTTTCTAAGACGCCGACACGAGGCCCTGAAAACCATTCCTCTCTTCCATGGAATGCAATTCTCGGAAGACCGTCGCCAAATCGCCACATGGTTGCCCTTAGTGATGAATGGTCGCAGTAAATTACAGCCCATTGCCGCAACCCGTATGGAATATGGGACAGATGTGGATTTTGGTAGCCTAACCCGTACAATGATTCAAAGCCTCAAGACAAGTCCGACCTTCCGCCTAATAACGGAGCATGAAGTTCGTGGCCTTCGGCAAATGGCAAACAATCGTTGGCAGGTGAACGTAAAAAACTTGATACACGACGAAGTACACGAGGTCTCGGCAAAATTTGTCTTTATCGGTGCTGGTGGCGGCACACTTCCGCTTTTAGACAAGTCAGGTATCCCAGAAGCTACCGGGTATGCCGGCTTCCCTGTCGGTGGGCAATGGTTGCGGTGTACCAACCAAGACGTGATAGACCGCCACTTTGCCAAAGTCTATGGCCAAGCCGAGGTTGGCGCACCTCCCATGTCGGTTCCGCACCTTGATACACGCTTCATCAAAGGCAAGAAAGCCTTGCTGTTCGGCCCATTTGCTGGATTCTCGACCAAATTCTTGAAATACGGCTCTTATTTTGATTTGCCGCTTTCTGTGGAATTGGATAATTTTATCCCACTTTTGGCTGTTGGCTGGCACGAATTTGACCTTACAAAGTACTTGGTGAAACAAGTAACGCAATCTTTGGAAGAACGGTTGGAGGCGCTTCGTGCCTTTTTTCCCGAAGTAGTAGAAAAAGATTGGGAAATAGAAATCGCCGGACAGCGGGTGCAAATCATCAAGCCCAATCCAGAAAAAGGAGGCACTCTGGCATTTGGAACCGAAGTTGTCACGGCTTCGGATGGCTCGCTGGCGGCTTTGTTGGGGGCTTCGCCGGGCGCTTCAACCTCGGTTGGGATTATGCTGGACGTTCTGCAAAAATGTTTCAAAAAGGAATGGATGTCTCAAGAGGTGCAGCAAAAATTGCACACCATGTTGCCTTGGTACGGAACGGCATTGCACCAAAATCCTCGCCTCTGTAAACAAGTCCGTGACACTTCTGCGTCGGTTTTACAACTCTAATCCCGATTCTGCAATGGATTATGCACTGGCGAACGTGCCTTAACCCGAATTGCACGTGGCAAGTTGGCTCGATCCACCTTGGCGAGGCTACATATTGCAAAACGCCTATGATATATTACCGAGCGCACCATCAACCGATTTAAATAAACAACAAGATGTTTGATCTACATATTGTAAGTTTACTGCACAACTTGTATATTGACAATTTAAGCAACAAAACACTTTTCTTGTTGCTTAAATACTGTTAATAAACATAGCAAAATAAAGCACTAAATTCAGGTTTATAGAAAAGATGTAATAACTCTCGGTCAACTTAACCCAGTATTTTAAGTTAAGTTGACCGAGAGGAAGATTAAAACTAAAACGACTTGACAACTCATCATAAAATTATAAATGGAGACAGCAGACAAATGACTGAATTGCTCGACAATTCGGTGCATCTGGCTATTACTTCGCCACCTTATTGGCAGTTAAAGGACTACGGAACGGATAACCAAATCGGCTTCCATGACAGTTACGAGAATTACATCAACAACCTAAATTTGGTTTGGAAAGAGTGTTACCGTACCCTTCACAACGGTTGCAGACTATGTGTGAACATTGGCGACCAATTTGCCCGTGCAGTTTACTATGGACGCTACAAAGTGATTCCGATTCGTGAGGAAATTATAAAGTTCTGTGAAAACATCGGGTTTGATTATATGGGTGCTATCATTTGGCAAAAGGTAACAACCTCTAACACCACAGGCGGCGGCGTTCAGATGGGTTCATACCCGTATCCCAGAAACGGTATTTTGAAGTTGGATTACGAATTTATTCTCGTATTCAAAAAATTAGGTGATAGTCCGAAGCCCACTAAAGAGCAAAAGGAGCTATCTAAAATGACAGCCGAAGAATGGAATACTTTTTTTGCAGGTCATTGGAATTTTGCCGGAGCAAGACAAAGCGGACACATTGCGATGTTCCCTGAAGAACTTCCAAGACGACTAATTAAAATGTTTTCGTTTGTTGGCGAAACTGTTCTTGACCCGTTCGCTGGAAGCGGAACAACTGCATTGGCAGCAAAAAATACAGATAGAAATTCGGTTGGCTTTGAAATAAATCCTGAGTTTATCCCAATAATTAAAGAAAAACTCAACGTCCGACAGCAAGATATAAATGGCATTACTTATGAATTTGTACAGCAAAAAAACACCATGACTGACTTTGAAAAAATGATTAAAGAATTACCTTACATCTTCAAAGACCCGCATAGGCTTGACAAAAAAATTGATGTGAAAAAACTCCAATTTGGTTCGATAATTGACAAGGATAGTTTAAGCAAACGAGAAGAATTCTTTACCGTAAAAGAAGTTATTAGCCCTCAAAAAATACTTCTAAGTAATGGCTTGACGGTAAAACTTCTTGGCGTAAAAGAAGACCCGATCATTAACGGCAAAGCAACATCATTCCTGATCGAAAAAACGAAAGGGAAACGAGTATTTTTAAAATATGACAAAATAAAACACGACAGCGAAAATAACTTGCTTTGCTACCTCTATCTTGAAAACAAAACCTTCATCAATGCGCATTTAATCAAAAGTGGTTTTGTTCAAGTGGATAGCGATATAGATTTCAAATACAAAGACAAGTTTATTAATCTCTTGCAACAACATAATGGCTAAACAAACCACAAAACGTTACGCCAAAGAATTTGGTAAACAAGGAGAAGGTACTCAATTACGCAACCCAGACTTATCAGCTTTCTATACCTAATAAAGTTGGAACTGTAATGGCACTAATTCGTGAGTGTCAGCCGAAAAATATTGAAGAATGGGAAAAATGGTATTTTGAAAATGCAAAAACAGACGGAAAAGCACCAAGCAAAATTACGAAAGAAAGTTTGGATGAACTTGGCGAACGGCTTTTTGTAAAAATCAAAGAGATTGTAATCCCCAAATGGACGGAAGCATTTAACCAACTTACGTTACAAGACTGCATTGAGTACATTCACAATTTTACCATAAATAGAACATTTGACGGATTTATCAGAGAGAAATCTGTCATTGAAGATAATCTTGCTAAGACTTTTCCGAATGTAAAATTTGAAGAAAGCGACCCCGAACTTGACCACGCAGGCGACATTGATTATCTCGGTTGGGTTGGCGACAAAGCATTTGGCATTCAAATCAAACCAGTAACAGCAAAAGCAAATTTTGGTAACTACTCAGCAACAGAAAGAATGAAAGCGAGTTTTGACGACTTCACTAAAAAATTCGGTGGACAAGTATTCGTTGTTTTCAGTATTGACGACAATATAAAAAATGAAGATGTTGTAGGACAAATTGCCGAAGAAATCAAACGACTGACAAAGTGAATTGGGGCTTAATCCAACTATCACGCATGTTGCGAAATGCCCGTTGGCTGAGTTTAGCCCAAAAAGCCCACTGGCGAACGTGCCTTAACCCGAATTGCACGTGGCAAGTTGGCTCGATCCACCTTGGCGAGGCTACATATTGCGAAACGCCTGTTAATTAAAAAGCGGCTTAGGCGAAATCCCAAGCCGCAACGATACTACAAAACAAGATACCCTCAAAGGTTCTTCTTCAGGTACTCTGTCAACATGGTATAAAGGTGAAGGCGGGTTTTCCCACCGCCAATACCATGATTCTTACCCGGATAAATCATCATATCGAACTGTTTTAGATGACGTTGTAGGGCATCCACCACTTGGATTGTATTTTGGAGGTGGACGTTATCATCCGCATCTCCATGCACGATTAAAAGTTTTTGGTGCGGGTGCAGGTTTCCGGCCAAGCCAGCGGGTGAAACATCATAACCAGCGGCATTTTTTTGTGGGGTGGACATATAGCGCTCGGTATAAATGGTATCGTATTGCCGCCAATCGCCAACGGGAGCCACGGAAATGCCCGTTTTGAAGACCTCTCCACCCTTGTAGCACAAGCTCATCAGCGTCATAAAGCCGCCATAGCTCCAGCCCCAAATACCTATACGTGCCGCATCTACATAGGATTGTTTTGCCAACCACTGGGCTGCGGCAATTTGGTCTGCCGCCTCAAGTTGGCCGAGTTTTTTATAAATCGTACCCAGGAAAGCCTTGCCCCGTCCGCCTGTTCCGCGATTATCCACACTCACCATAATGTAGCCCTCTTGCTCCACCAGCATGGTGTGCCAGAGGCGCTCGGTTCCGCCCCATTCATTTTTCACCTCCTGCGATCCCGGCCCACCGTAAACATGTAAGAGTACCGGATATTTTTTAGTGGGGTCGAAATTGGTAGGCTTCAGCATGAAGGCATTCAGCGGTGTGCCATCTTCGCCCGGGATCGTCAGAAATTCAGGCGTTGGGAGGCTGTAATTGGCCAACTGGTCACGTAATCCTTGATTAGATACAAGTATTTTGAGAACCTGCCCCTCCATGTTTTTTAACGCCACCGTAGGTGGTTGATAAAAACCGGAATAAGTGTCTATAAAATACTGGTTATCGGTAGAAATATCCACCGCATGGTTTCCGGCCTCGGTGGTGAGTTTTACGACCGCCCCACCCGCAAGCGGAATGCGGTATAAGTGGCGCTCAGTGTTCGCATCTTTGGTTCCAGTAACATACAAGACGTTGTTCGGCTCGTCCAATCCGGCGAAACTACTCACTTCCCAATCGCCTTCGGTTAGTTTACGAACCAACTTGCCATCGTTTTGATACAGATAGAGGTGTCGCCACCCATCATTTTCCGACCGCCAAATAAATTGTGAGCCATTCTTGAGGAAGGTCAACTTGTCTGTTCGGCTATTCGCCCAAGCCTCGGACTCCACGTCCACCCATGTTTTTTCGGTTTCGGTGAGGATGGTACTGACTGCGCCCGATGCTGGATTGCCATAAAGCAAGTCTAATATGTTTTGATCGCGGTTTAGGCGGAACATATAAATCTGATATTGCCCGTTTATTTTAGGCGTCCAGCCCATGCGGGCCAAATATTCGTGGGTGTCGCCTCCTTTACGCCATGTATTGGTTTCAAAACATTTGGGCAATTTACTGGTAATCTTTTGTACACAAACCTGTACTTCGGCATTGGGTGTACCCGCCTTGGGATATCGGAAAGAGGTGGGCGTTGGATAAAGTCCGCGCAGATCTTGCATGGTGAACATTTGTTCGGCAGATTCGTCCAATTTGAACCATGCAATGTACTGGCCATCTGGGCTAAAACTCCATCCGTCGCGAAGTCCAAACTCTTCTTCGTACACCCAGTCGAAGGTTCCATTAATGATGTTGCCTTCCGAGCCATCGCGGGTAAACATCGTCTCGGCTCCAGTCTTCAGGTTAACGACAAAAAGGTTTCGATTCCGCACAAAAGCCGCTTTACTGCCATCGGGGCTGATTTTGGCGAACATTTGGAATCCTTTTTTGCGGTCAGAAAGTGCCTTGATTTGCCCCGTTTTTAGGTCTAAAATATAGTAATACCCCTTTGTATTATAACGCCATACGGGTTCTGTTTCGGTAAAGAGCAGCGCCATTTTGCCCTCTACATCAAAGGTATAATCTTCCACCAAAATATTTTTTCCGGTATCGGGAGCCTTTAGTCGTCCGCCATCAATTAAAGTCGTTTTGTCATCGGTCTGAAGGTTATACCGAACAACGTGTGTTGCCCCCTTGGCATCGGTCTCGATATAGGAGATTTCCGGCCCTTGCCCACTCCAACGCCCGCCCTCAAAGGAATCTGGCGTAAACTTTCGGGTGTCGAAAAGGTCTGAAAGTGTAAATTTTTGAGGCGACTGCGCAAGGATAAAGGCTGGGGAGGCTATTAGAATAGCCATGAATCCCCAAAACATTTTGGTGTATTGCATGTTGTGTAGATTGGTTTATGGTGTCGTTCGGATAAAATACAACCAAAAGCCCTATGTCGTCTGCACAAAGATTAGCCCCGCACTCGGTTTGTTAAGGAGTAGGGACGATTTTGAAGATCTTAATGCCTTTCCAACACCAAATAACGAGACAGGAAATAAACTATTGTTAGATTTAAATCCAATAAATACAACACTTCAGAATGCGAAATCGGTTCAAGAAGTTTTGTTTCGATAGATCAAAGAAAGTACCAACAACACAAAAGGGAAACCATGATAGGCCAAGTCGAACCAGTCTAAGCCCGTCATACCGATAGCGCCGCCTGCCACCCAACGCAGTTTCCCCCACAAATGCGGTTCTGGATAAAAGGGCGCAAGACCAAGGGTTAAGCACATGACGAGCGCTATTTTCCAATCTAAATATTTAAAGAGTGTTTTCATAAAGAGGTTTACAACTATTGTTATTACTTGATAATACAAGTAAACTTTTTTGATCTTGCTTGGTTCCTTTTTTTGTGTAAAGAAATGATGCGGTCTTTTACAAATAACGTGCATCCGCATCAAAATTTATCCTACAATACCAAGCGCATTTCCCAAATGCACCTACTAACACGATTAAGTTGAGTATATGGAGCGACGCAAATTTCTCTCTTGTTTAGGCATGGGGTCTGTTTTCTTGTCATCGTCCGGTTTCCGAATTCCACTTTCAGGCAAAAAGGCGTTGTCGCTGAAATCATGGGAGGAACTCCGCAAACAATTCCCACTACAGAACGCACGCGCCTATTTTAACACTGGAGGAATTGGTGCTGCCCCCTATCCTGTTTTACAAGCCGTACAGGACACCTTATTAAAGTACCAAACTCTTGGGGAAACGGGACATGAGGTATTTGCGCAGGTGCATCCGCCTTTAGCAGCTTTTTTGGGCTGCCAACCCGATGACTTGGCCTTGAACAGAAATGCTACGGAGGGAAACAGTACCATAGCTTTTGGGCTACGCCTTAAAGCAGGCGATGAGGTGATTATAGACGACCAAGCACATCCCGGTGGCGCAATTCCGTGGATGGTCTTGCAAAAAGAATTTGGCATAAAAGTAAAGATTTTCCAAACATCCGCCCAAGGTATTGCAGAAAATGTTAAAGCCATTAACGCCTTATGGACGCCCAAAACCAAAGTACTACAGGTGAGCCATGTCACCGCGCCTACAGGCATCCGAATGCCTATCCAAGAAATCGGGGAATGGGCACGCGGAAAAAACCTTTGGTTCCATGTGGATGGTGCACAGTCTGTAGGAATGTTCCCTTTTATTTTGTCAGAATTGCAGTGCGATTCGTTTGCCGCAAGTGCCCACAAATGGATGCTTGCACCTCACGGAATTGGTTTTTTGTGGATTGATCCGGCCAAGCGAGAGCGCATTATTCCCACCGATGTAGGAGCCTACTCGAATGACCGCTACGAATTGCCCACTGCCTTCTCCTATTTCCCCACAGCACAACGCTTCGAGGCTGGGACACAAGACGAGACCAAAGCCGCCGGACTCGCAGCTGCTATTGCTTTCCTGAAGGAGGTTGGCATGAAGGATATTGCCGAACATGGCTTTGGGCTTGCACGGTTTTTGAACCATGCGATTCGGGCAATGCCCCAGATGGAGGTGCTTTCTCCTCTTAATCCCCTTTTGGCAAGTGCTATAACGACTTTCCGTCCAAGGAATGGGCAAACGAGAACGCTTTATAACCACCTAATGTCGCATGGTTTCCGAGTTCGTTCTGTCTCCGAGGCCAATCTGAACGCCATTCGCATCTCTACCCATATCTATAACCATATAGACGAGTGTATAAACCTCTTAGACACCTTGCAAGAATTTTTAGCTTCATAGGATCGGGGATGTTAAACACCTTGGCTTTGACTACATTTTGTCGGCTATACCTCTTGTCGTAGAAAGGCGTCGCTCCGGTGGGGCTAAATGTAGTCTAATAGTCTTGATATTGAGCTAGCCTTAAGCTTAAATGGATTTTAATGCTTAAAGGTGCATTATGTAATCAAGTGGAAATCTGCAAAAGCCAGTCCCGACCTCAAGAGCGTCATGTAAGAACTTACGGGATTGCATAAATTTCGGTTATCAAGGGATTGTTCTACTTTTAATGAACGGCAAAGCCCCGTAGGGGTGGTATCTTTACATGACGATAAAAACTGGTTGATCGTAGCCAAATCCATCCATGTTCACTAAAGGTAGCCATCCATGTTGACTGAGCTATTCGGCGGATTCTCCTAAGGGGCGTCCTCCCATTATTGAACAACACATCATACTATAAAATAGAGGCGATCTCAATAGTAGTACGAAATTTACAGCGCATCATGGCGCAAAAAATGTTGAGGATATTTTCGAAGAGAGCCCGTTAATTCAATAGATTAATGAGAAAATCCGTTCGGCAAACAAAGGATCAAAATCTCGTTTAAGTTTTGCAAACCTATATGCTATTTATGTAATAGACTTGTTGCGCTTGTTTTTATTGAGTTTAGAAGGAATTAAGTTTGGGTGCAAAATTCATGTTTTGAATTTTTGAGCTTTAAATTGCATAATCCTGCACAAATTTCCAGTATCATTTCAGCAGTC